>JAAYVJ010000711.1 GCA_012517265.1 Planctomycetota bacterium
GGTTTTTATCGGTCCTGACGAGGTGCCCCGGCCGGGAGATCGACCGTAGGTTAAGTGGCGGTTTCTTCTGGCCGAAGTAAGAATCTACGGTGAGGCAGAGGCGGCCTGTGGATTGGCGTACAGGGGGGGCCGCCCAGCGAAGAGAACGATCTATCACTGCGGGAGTGCGGCAGGACAGGGCAGAAGAGCGATCTGCCCTTTGGGGGAGACGGCCTTCGAACTCCCAGGCAACATCAACCCGCTCAGATCATCTCGAAGGAACGCCCGCCATACACTATTCGGCGCCGCCCGCGTTCTGCGGCTTCGATATTTCACTCAGCAGCGCCAACGCCTGTTCGACCAGGATTTCTCCTGCCCCTTCGGCCAGGAGCGTCGCCGGACCCGGTTCGTAGCCTCCTTCCCGATACGCCTGGCGATGGGGCACGTATCCCACCACGTCGTTGGCGAGCGTTACGATGAAGAGGTTCTTGACGGGGCTCTTGTCCTTGATCGCCAGCCCCACCTCCACGAGGATCTCGCCCGGCAAGCCGAGGATGTGGATGTCTCCCAGCGTCAGGACCTGGACTTCCGTGCTGAAGGACGGTGTGTTCGCATCGGCCTTGCACGGCAGGGAAATCTCCTTCGTCGCAGATCTGAGTGTGACATCGCTCGATGCGGCGACCGTCTGGAGCCGTTTCAACGCCTCGCCGCCCAGGGCTTTGCCGAGCTGTTCGCAGGGTTTCGCGTCCCGGCGCAGAGGCACCGCGTTGCCCGCCAGCCCCAACAGGAACAGGCTGGTTCCGCCTTCGGCCTGCTCCACGACATGCGTCGCAACCCCTGGGTAATCGGCCGAGATCGTCGTGCTCAGGAACGGATAGATGCAGACGGGATGACAGCCGAAGCCGACGAGCGAGCCAACCAGGCGGCCGTTCGGATCCTCCATGCGAAAGGCCAAAACGGTCGGATCGATCGGGCCGAACTCGCGGGCCGTCTCTTCCGGCGGGAGGTCGAACACCGCGTGCACGCGGCCGTCGCGATCGGTTTCCAGTCTCCGCGTGGCCGCGACGGCCTCAGGCACGGTGAAGGCCATTCTGACCTGGCCGTCCGCGGTGCGGGGCCGCCGGTTGAAGAGGAACTCCGGCAGCGAACCGGCCGCCGCGCCGATTCGCACGTCCTGCATGTTCCGATGCGCCAGTTGGACGGAATCGGCGATCTTGCTCACCAGGACGCGGCAATAGGACTGGTCGATCCGCGAGGCTTCGAGCCGGCCCTCCGAAGGGACCTTGGATCGCGTGAAGACCTCCGGGCCGGAGTGCGTGTGCGTGGCGCAGACCATGACGTTCTTCGCCGGGATGCCGGTCCGTTCGTGGACCAGGGTCCGCACGGGATTCGTGATGTCCTCCAGAGGCGTATACAGCAGGTCCGCCGAGACGACGGCGAGCGTCGTGGTCCCGTCGCTGAGCACCATTGCCTTGGCGAAGAGGCCGTCGCGAATGGCGTCGCTCGGCTGCCCCTTGGAGCCGATCAGCGTGATCCCCAGCGGCGGCGTGATCTCGATCTTCGCACAGCCGCCGCGCAGGGCGGCCATGCCGACGTCGCACAGGCAGATCGCAAACAACAGAGAACCGAGTCTGAAGTGGGAAGTCTGAAATTTGAAGTCGGAGCGTTGCGTGGCCATGGTTGCGGTCTTCCTTTCATCGTTCAGGGAGCGATTGTTCGAACATTCTACCACTTCGAACTTCATTCTTGACACTTCAAACTTCACACTTCAAACTTCAACCATAGTTTTCTATGAAAGGGGCGACAAATGACGAGCGGTGATTTGACGAGACGGCGGTTCATCGCGGCGGCCTCGGCCGGTTCTCTCGCGGCGGCGGCCTCCGGGACCATCCCTGCGTACGGCGATGTCGTGAAGAAGGCAGGCCAACTGGCCATCCTGGGCGGCGATCCTGTGCGGAAAAACAAGCCCTGGCCGCAGTGGCCGTACTGGGACGACAGCATGACCGACACGCTCGTCAAGACCGCCAAGAGCCGGATCTGGTGCCGGATCCAGTCGGCCTCGGGGACCGTTCCCACGTTCGAGAAGGAATACGCCCGCATGATGGGAGCGAGGTTCTGCGTCGCCACCGGCGCCGGGACGCAGGCCTTGCACACGTGCGTCGAGGCGCTGGGCATCGGACCGGGCGACGAGGTCATCACGAGCCCCTACACCGATCCAGGGACGATCCAGGGCATCCTCTCCGCTCGGGCGCTGCCGGTCCTGGCGGATCTGGACGTCGAATCGTATCAGCTCGATCCGGCGGACGTCGAGAAGAAGATCACCGAGAACACCCGCGCGATCATGCCGGTCCATATGATGGGCCAGCCGTGCGATATGGACTCCATCATGGCCATCGCCAAGAAGCACAACCTTCGGGTGATCGAGGACGCCTGCCAGGCGCACCTGGCGGAGCATCGGGGCCGCAAGCTCGGGACCATCGGCGACGTCGGCTGCTTCAGTTTCCAGTCGAGCAAGACCATCGCCTGCGGGGAGGGCGGCGGCATCATCGGCAACGACGAAGAACTGATGGACAAGTGCTACACCGTGCACAACCACGGCACGTCGCGTCGCGGCCGGACCGAGGTGATCGGGCCCAAATACCGGATGAACGAGTTCGAGGCCGCGGTTCTGCTGGGCCAGTTGCCCGGCGCGATCGAGCGATGGCGACGCCGCAATGAGAATGCGGCCTACCTCACGAAACGGCTCAAGGACATCCCCGGCCTGACTCCGCAGAAGTTGTACCCCGGCACCGACAGCGGCTCCTTCTATCTCTACACGATGTCCTACCACAAGGAGCAGTTCGACGGCGTCAGTCGCGCCACGTTCCTCAAGGCCCTCAACGCCGAGGGCATCAGTCTGAGCGAGTACATTCCGCAGGGTTTGCACAAAGAGCCCTGGATCGATCAGATCGTCAAGTCCAAGAGCTACCAGAAGATGTACGCCGCCGAGCGACTGCGGCAGTTCAGCGAGCAGCGAGCGTGTCCCAAGTGCGACCAGGTGTGCGAGGAGATGGTGATGCTCTGGGCCTCGGGGCCGCTGCTGGCGCCCCAGGAAGAGGTGGCCGACATCGCCGACGCGATCGAGAAGGTCTGGGAGAACCGGGCCAGGCTCAAGCAGGTCTGATCCCGCTGACGTGGCGCAACGTCCCTGCGAAAGCGGGAACCCGCATAGCGAGGAGAATCACGGCTCGCGCGTGATTCCCAACTCCAGCACGGAGTAGCCGTCGATCTCGAAATGCTCGACCACGATCTCGGCCTCCTGGTCCTTGTCGAGAGTCAGCGTGCCGACGTCGCGGGTCGGGCCGTGCCAGGCCCAGTTCTCGATGATCGGCTTGCCGTCGACGACGACGCGGACTCCGTCGTCGCTGAGCGTCGTGAATTCCCACGTCCCGGCCGAGAGCGGCAATTTCGTGCTCGCGATCATGCCGAAGTGGTCGCCTCCGAGCTTGGCCGCGGTGATGGTCTCGGAGAGATTCTGGTCGCTCGGCCCGCCCCATCCGTACTTGAACGCGAGTTGTTTGACCTGTCCTGAGACCGCGGTCTCTCCCTGGCTGAGCTTTCGCCAGGCCGGCAGGGCGTTTCGGGGATCGACGCTCTCTGTCCACTTGAAGAACGTGACGTCCCAGGTCGCGGAAATCAGCTCGCCATGAATTTCCTGCTGCCAGGCGCCGTCCTTGACCGTCAGCGTGTAAGAATGCACGCCGGGCTTGGCGGACGACAGAGCGACGACCCTGGCGTCCTTGCCCTTCGCGTCTTCCAGGAGGATGCCGTCTCCCTTGGCCGTCACGGTCGCGGAGGGCGATACGTTGTGCAGATCGTAGCGGACGCAGTCGCCCGTATCCTGGACCTTGCGGACCAGCGGCGACTCGTGGTCCCACGGGCCCCATTCGGTCATGATGATGTTCCAGCGGCCGCGCAGTTGCGGCCGGGCGCCGACCGGGCGGGTCGAGCCGTACGCGGCATACTGCGGTTTTTCGACTGCGTCGGTCATCCCGCCTCTCCGCACGAGAGCGTCGGGGTCTTTCGACATCTCGTCGGTCACGTTCTCGAAGACGTTGTCGCCGAGAACGAGATCGCCGGGCCCGCGCAGATGGAACGCCAACTTGTCGCTGACGAACTGATTGCCGCCGACGAAATTGTCCTTGGATTCCGTGCCGTTGGCCTTTGCCCAGGGCCTGTCCGCGAAGGCGCCGACCGGGCCGCCCCACAGATGGACGCCGCACTTGTTGGCTTTGAAGGCGTTTGCGACGATGCGGTTGCGCTGGCCGTGCTCGATGTTGACTCCTCCGCGTTCGAGGCCGTAGGCCATTTCGCCGTTGCCTTCGATCTGGTTGCTCGCGATCAGCGTGTCCTGCGAAAAGCCGCCCCAAACGCCGCAGATGGCGTTTTCCACCAGGCGGTTGTCGTAGAACACGTTCGCAAAGGAGAACGTCATTTCAATCCCGTGCGCCGGTGAGTAGGAGAAGTCGTTGCCGATGAGCAGGTTGGCGGTGTTTCCCCGCCGCTGGTACCAGTCCGCCGGGTGGCTGCCGGTTTCGCCGAGGGCCTCTTTGCCCGCGAATCCGAAGAAACTGTCGCCGCTGTGGGTGGCGGAGTTCTCGGCGATGACGTTGTTGCAGTTCTGTTCGAACATGAGGATGCCGGCGGAGTCCTGCCCTCGGTTGTACACGCCGTGGCTGTACCCTCGCACGCAGAAGTCGCACGCATTGCGAGAGATCGTATTGCGGCTGGACCGCCACATGGCGATGCCCCAGCCGGAGTTGAAAGAGAAGTCGTTGTCGTAGATCTGCGAGTCGTTCACCCGGTCGACGCACAGGGCATTCTGGCCGTGGCGGACCTTGCAGTTGCGCACCGTGATCCAATTCGAGTCCTCGACGTACATCGCGGCGCCGTAGTTGAGCAGCCACTGGTTTTCGTCGTTGTCGTGGGGGAAGAGCCAATCGCCGCTGTCCTCGGCCGCCGGGGTGGATTTCAGATAGGCCCGGCGGTTGTCGGATGCGTCGACGCGATCCAGCGTCAGGCCGTCGGCCTTCGTCGCCCAGAGTCCGCCCCAGAAGCCGCTGACGCGAACGCCCTTGATCGTGACATTGGACTGCCCGTCGATGCGAATGCCGTAGCCTTTGTATTCATCCGGTCGCCGATCCTTGGGCGAACCCCGCAGACATGAGCCGGCTGCGAACGTGACTTCGACGTTCGGCGCGGTGATCTGAATCACTCCGTTGCCGTTGAGGTCTTCGATAACCGCATCGACGGGGATGACGATCACGCAGGACCGGGAAATCGCCGCGTCGTCCGACGTCACGCGTACGGTGGGAACTTCTCGGGCGGCCGCAGTTGAGATCGCCCAGGCGATGAGCAAGGTTGCCAATGGGGACATCTGACTCCTCTGGCTTTCCATTATTCTGCGACTCGCGGGAACTCCGTCACTCGGATGTTCGTGCAGCCGTAGGGGATGAGCGTGAGTTCCTCCACGGGTTCACTGGATCTCTGCGGTTCCGGCGGGATCTCCTCCGCCCAGCCGTGGACCAGTCTCCAGCCGGGGAGCTTGCGGCCCTTGACCTTGGCGACCATGCCGGCGCCTTCGGGCGAGAAGGGTTTGTCGCCCACCGGTCGTTCCTCGAATGTGACGCTCGTCTCGGGCTTCGCTTCATTGACGAGCAGACCGTAGTTCCAGGGCGTCGTCGGCCGGACCTCGAAATCCCCATGCGGCAGCTCGCGGTGAGGCTTGTCCGCGTTCACCCGTCTCCAGTCCTCGCCGATCTTGAGCGAATAGACCAGCGGGCCCCGCTCGATGGCGACGGCCTCGTTGTATCGCCGCGAGGTCTTCACGCTCATCGGGAACCGCAGGGCGACCTCGGTCGTTCCCTGCCACTTGCGTTCGATCCTGTGGAATGAGCCGGGCTCGAGAGGTTTCTCCGATCCATCCGCGACGCGAGCGGTCGCACCCTGGGCCCAAGCCGGGACGCGCAGGACCAACGGAAAACGAGCGGGCTTGTCCGTCGCGACCGTCAGTTTGAGCGTCTCGCGGAACGGATAGTCGGTGTCGAGCGTCACGGAGACTTGTGCTCCGGCCGTCTCGAAGCGGGCTGTGCTCGGTGCGTACGCCGCCGCGGCGATCCCGTCGCCGGCCCGCATCCAGAGGTTGGCCGCGAATTTGGGCCAGCCCTGGTGCATGTTCGCGGTGCAACAGCCGAAATTGGGCTCCAGGCCGTAGAGGTTGGACTCGGGACCGTTCGACGACCACATGTGGTCCGCGTTGATCGTGCACTGGACCTGGTTGACCTGCTGGTCGTACTGGTGCGACCACATGTCCGGGGCGAACGTCGCCGGCAGGGCGTTGAACGCGATCCGCTCCAGGCGGTCGCCGAAGGCAGGGTCGCCCGTCGCGGCGATCAGGTGCTCCAACGAGTACATCGCCTCGACGACGGCGCACAACTCGGTTCCCTGGGTGGGGCTCTTGCCGGAGAGGCACTCGTCTCCCGAGAACATGCCGTTCACTTGGCCGTGATAGCGGTCGAGGATCGCCAGCATCTTGGCGGGGAAAGCCCGCTCGATGTCCCGCCGCGTCAGACGCCAGGAGAGGGCATAAGCCTTCAGGGCCATGCCCGTATTGACCACGTGCTTGTCGAATCGCCACAGGCCGCGGCGTGGCGTGGGGTTGGTGACGTCCTCGCGGCCGTAGAAGGCCATGTAGTCGAAACCCTGTTCGTGGAGCTTGCGGGCCAGGTCGAGCAGCCACTTGTCGCCGGTCTTCTCGTAGGCGTAATAGACCGGGATGAGCCCTTCGAACCAGCGGAACTTGCCCCAGGCGAACAGCGGCGTCCGGTCGAGTGCGTCGAGCGTCGCCTTGAGATTGGCCAGGACCGCCTGAAGGACCGCGGCGTCGCCGGTGGCTTCGTGATATTGGACGAGCACTTTGTTGGCCAGGAGAATGGCCCAGAGGTCATAGGGCTTGGCGCTGGCGTCGACCGGATAAGGAGCGTACCAGCCGTCGGGCCGCTGACAGGCGACAATGTGGTCGACGTACCGCTTGACTTTGGCCTTGAGGGCCTCGTCGTCCAGGACCCATGCCAGCGCGACCACGCCGTCGAGCCAATAGGGGGCCCGTTCCCATCCCTCGGCCGTGCCGCCGAACCACTGGCTCTGGCCGACGTCGGGCCAGAACTCGTCGAGGTGCCCGCTCAGGCCGTCGGCTTGGATGCGAAGCTGTCGCTGGAGCCAGCCCGCCGGGCGGATCGAGCCCGGCACCAGCGGCTGAAACGCAAGGTCGGCCAGGCCCGAAATAGACTTGGTGCTCCGGTGCCTAGCGGTCTCCGTTTTCGAAGCGGACTCGGCGGCAAGGGGCGAAGCAGCGATCGCTGCCGCTCCCGTGGCAATCCCGGCAAGGAACTGACGACGTCTTATGTGTGCTGTACTCATGGGTTTCCTTTCTCCAACTGGCTGAAGGGACGACGCATGCATCGCCCCTACGCGTCCAGGTAGCTGCTGATGCTACCTTGGGCGGTCCTTGTGTTCAAGGCTTGTGTGCGGGACAATCAGCGGGACAAGCGCAGCGAGCTGCGGGGCTCGACGAGCGACAGGGAGGCGCGTGCGATGAAGATGCCGGATGGCGAGTGATCCGACCAAGACGATCGACGAGGAGCGGGCTTCGGCCAGCGAGACGGTCAACGCGGACCTATTGGGGGGTGCGTCCGTTTCTGGTGCGGGGGCTCCACAGAGTCCGCTGCGTGGCGTTTTGTTCTGCGCCGGCGTACAACCGGATGCACTTTGGCGGCGTGTTGGTGAGCCCGTGAGAAGCCAGGAAGGGGGCAGTCTGCCACCGTGATAGTGCCCAAGGGCCATGGAAGTACACACGAACCGGATGAGGCGCCTTCCTGATAGTTGGGGTCTGTCGGCGACGGGATGCACCAGGCCAAGTCCAACTGAAGCCGACGTCCGAGAACTGCGAGATCTTCCGGATCGGCCGGCCCTTCGTCCAGGGCCCCCACACGGATGAATACGGCACCTTCATCTTTACCTTTGCGCCCGTGCTCGATCCCCGCAGCAGCGAGGTGCTTATGGTCGTCTGTCTGGATCCCAAGAGCCAGGTGTGGCCAGAGTACATCGCGCAGAAGCGTTTCGAATCGATTCTGGGTATTCTGCTGGCGACCGTGTCGCTGACTCTCATCGGTGTTTTGGCGGCTGAACCAATCACGGCGGCTGCTGCGAATCGAAGCTCGCAGACACCTCCGTTGCGGAAGACCGAATTCTCAGGGTGGACATCGGCGTGACTTGCCGGTAAGCTGATCGGCACAAAGCGCAACACAACGTTGACCGCTGATCAGTTAGGAGACCGGCATGCGTACGAAAGAAACTCATCTGAACCGGCGTCGTTTCCTGAAAACTGCGGCCCAAGCGGGGGCCATCCTTGCGATGCCGCACGTGATTCCAGCGACCGCCTTGGGCCAGGGCGGCAGGGCGGCTCCGAGCGAGCGGATTCGCCTGGGGGGCATCGGAATCGGCAATCGCGGAAGCTATGTGTTGGGGTGCTTCCTGCATGAGCCGGATGTGCAGTTCGTGGCGATCTGCGACGTCAAGGCCAGTCGCCGTCAGGCCGTCAAACAAATGGCGGACACCAAGTACGGCAATCAGGACTGTGCCATGTACGCCGACATGCGGGACCTGCTGGCCCGTGGCGACATCGACGCGGTGCTGATCGCCACCGGTCCGAACTGGCATGCGACCGCTGCGATCCTGGCGGCCAATGCCGGCAAGGACGTCTATTGCGAGAAACCCTGCACGAAGAACATTGCACAGAGTCTGGCCCTGGCCCAGGCGTTCCGCCGGACCGGGCGTGTGTTCCAGGCCGGCACGCAGCGGCGCAGCCTGCCCAATTTCATGTACGCGATCGAGTTGGCCCGGACCGGGAGGCTGGGCAGACTCCAGACGCTGTACGCCCACCCGATGGGCCTCAAGACCGAGATGAGCGGCTGGCTGCCGGCGGAGGCCGAGCCCCCCAAAGAGGAGGTGGATTGGGATATGTATCTCGGGCCTGCCGCCTGGCGGCCTTTCAATCGCAGGCTCCTCGACGGCTTCAACTTCGAAAAAGGCGGCGGGATGTTCGGCGCCTTTGGCGCAGGCGGATGCCTCGAATGGGGCTCGCACTGCGTCGATCTGTGCCAGTGGGCCAACAACGCCGACGACACGGCCCCGGTGGAATACGAGCCGAAGGACGGCCAGTTGCACGCCCGGTACGCCAACGGTGTCAAACTCGTGCTACGCAACGACGGCTGGCTCCCGCTGGGTTCGTGTCCCGTTCGGTTCGAAGGTGAGAAGGGTTGGGTCGAGACCGCCGACGACGGTGAACTCGTGGCCAGTTCGGAATCCCTGCTCGTCAACAAGGGCGCCAAGATCGGCGGCTACCCGGCCGATTTCCACGTGCGCGATTTCCTCGATTGCGTCAAGACGCGGGCCCAGACCCGCGCCAACGCCGACGTGGCGTGCAACTCGCACATCGTCTGCCACGCGGGCAATATCGCCCTGTTCCTGGGCCGCAAGGTCGTCTTCGACCCGGTCAAGCACGAGTTCCCCGGTGACGAAGAAGCCAATCGTCTGCGCTCCGAGGCGCTGCGCGAGCCGTGGCGGGTGTAAGAGCCGCTTTTTGAGCTCGCTCTGCACGGGGCATGGATCACCACTAGATATGAGGATGACTATGATGTCCAAGAATCGATATTTCGTAAGGTGCGTTCTTCTCGTCGCCGCGATGGCGGTTCTGCCGCCCGCCGTCGGCCGGGCGGTTCCCACCGACAAGGAACTCAAACTGATCGGTGTGCTCCAATCGGACGCGCCGGCGCAGGAGAAAGCGATCACCTGCAAGCAACTGGCCGTCTACGGCACGCAGGAAGCGGTCCCGGCGCTGGCGGCGCTGCTGGCGGACCCACATCTGGCGTCGTGGGCGCGGATCGCGTTGGAGGCGATCCCCGGCCCGGCCTCGGATGCGGCCCTTCGGGATGCGATGGGCAAGGTGCAGGGCATGCTCCTGGTCGGCGTGATCAACTCGATCGGGGTCCGTTGCGACGCCCAGGCGGTGGACGGTCTGGCCGCCAAGCTCGAGGACGCCGATGTGGACGTCGCCTCTGCCGCGGCGGTGGCCTTGGGCTGCATTGGCGGCGATCAGGCCGCGAACGTCCTGGGGCAGGCGATCGCCAATGCCTCCGCGGCGGTTCGCCCCGCGGTGGCCGAGGGATGCATCCGTTGTGCGGAGAAATACTTGGCCCAGGGCCAATCCGCCCAGGCTAAGAAACTGTACGACGCCGTCTGCACGGCCGACGTTCCCAAGCAGAGGATTCTCGACGCCACTCGCGGCGCGATTCTCGCCCGCGGGTCCGCCGGCGTTTCGTTTCTCGTCGAGCAACTGACGTCGTCCGACAAGGGCCGGCTCGGCATCGGGCTGTGGACGGCCCGTGAACTGCCCGGCCAGGATGTCACCGAGGCCCTGGCGGCCGCGATGAGCCGGTTGAGCCCCGATCGCCAGCCCCTGCTTCTGCTGGCCATCGCCGATCGCAAGGATGCCGCGGTGCTGCCCGCCGTCCTCAAGGCCGCCCAGAGCGGTTCCATCGAAGTTCGGACGACCGCTGCCGGCGCGCTTCTCAACGTGGGCGACGTCTCGTGTGTGCCGGTGCTGCTCGATGCTGCGGTTCAGGACGATGCGCAGTTGGCGCAGACAGCCAAGATGACGCTGGCCAAGCTCCCCGGCAAGGAAGTCGAGTCCGATCTTCTGACCCGGCTGGCGCAAGCGACGGGCAAGACCCGCAAGGTTCTGATCGAACTGGCGGGATACCGACAACTCGACGCCGCGCTGCCGGCGATTGTGCAGAGCATCGAGGACTCCGACGCCGCAGTCCGTGCCGCCGCGATCCAGGCGGTCGGCGCTCTCGGCGGAGCCGCACAGGTGGCGGATCTCGTGAAGCTCGCGCAGAAGATCCAGAACCGCGGGGATATCGAGAAGGCGCTCCAGGCGGTCTGCAGCCGTTCCGGCTCGGCCTGTGCGCCGAGTCTGTTGCCGCTGGTGCAGAGTGACGATGCCGGCCTCCGCATGATCGGAATCCATGCGATGGCGGTCGCCGGTGGACCGGCTGCTCTGGCCGCCGTGAAGTCCGCGATTGCCGACAAGGAGGAATCGGTTCAGGACGAAGCCATTCGCACGCTGTCGACCTGGCCGAACAATTGGCCTCAGGACGCCGCTGCGGCTGACGTGCTTCTAGGCTTGGCCAAGTCCGGGAAGAAGACCCTCCACCAGGTGCTGGGCCTCCGCGGATACCTGCAGTACTTGCGGGGCGACAAATCGCTGGCCCCTGGGGACAAACTGGCGAAGGTCAACGACCTGCAGAATCTCATCCAGCGTCCTGAGGAGAAGCGCCTGGCGGTTGCGGCCGTGAGCGGCGTGGAGGCTCCCGGGGCCTTGGAGATGCTGACGAAGTTCGCGGCCGATCCGGCCGTCATGGAAGAGGCCTGTTCCGCGATCGTGAACCTGGCCGGCAAGAACATTCCGGGCGTGTCCGCAGAACAGCGGCGGTCGGCCCTTCAGGCGGTCGTCGAGAAATCGAAGAACGCCGGGACGAAGCGAAAGGCCGAACAACTGCTCGGGGGGATCTGATTCGATCCATGGAACGAAGGGAGTTCATTCGGTTGCTGACCGGCGGCGCTCTGGCCGCCGGATGGGGCACTGGGGTCCGTGCGGCGTCGACAAGCGATTCGACGCACGGACCTCGGTCGTCCGCTTCCGCTCGTCCCAGGCGATTCGGGGACGGACGCGACTGGTTCTTCGACAGGCGGTTCGGCCTCTTTGTGCATTGGGGCCTGTATGCGATCCCCGCCTGGCACGAGCAGCATCAGTGGCGTGCCCGCGTGCCCCGCGCCGAATACGTCAAGCTGGCCGAGCAGTGGAATCCCCGCCAGTTCGATCCCGATCGCTGGCTGGATCTGATGCACGACGCCGGCATGAAGTACGTCTGCGTCACTACCAAGCACCACGACGGCTTCTGCCTGTGGGACACCCGTCAGACGAGCTTCAACACGATGAACACGCCGTACAAGCGGGACATCCTCCAAATGCTCGCCGACGCCTGTCACAAGCGGGATGTGCCCTTGTGCCTGTACTATTCCATCGCGGACTGGAACCATCCGAATTATCCCAACCAGGGTCGACACCACGAACTGGGCGGGCCCGAGCCGGGCGATCGGCCCGACTGGGACAAGTACCTGGAATTCCTCAAGGCCCAGGTTCACGAGTTGTGCACCAACTACGGCGAGATCCATGGTTTCTGGTGGGACATGAATGTGCCCAAGCACGTGGATCCCTCTATCAACGCCATGATCCGCCGGTTGCAGCCCAAGGCGGTGATCAACAACCGCGGCTTCGACGAAGGCGACTTCGGCACGCCCGAGCGAGACTTCGACAGCGGGGCGGCCGAGGCTGCCGGTTTCGATCGACCTACCGAAGCGTGCCAGTCCGTGGGCATGGAGAGCTGGGGCTATCGGAAGGACGAGGATTATTACACAGACCGGCATTTGATCCGCAGCTTGGATCGCTACCTCGCCCGCGACGCCAACTACCTGCTCAACGTGGGCCCGACGGCCGAGGGCCTCATTCCAGGCGAGGCCGCCGCGATCTTGCGCCGGATCGGCGGCTGGTATCACGCGACGGAGGAATCGCTGGTGAACGTCGAGCCCGCCTCCGGGCTGACCTCCAACCGCAACGTCCTGTTGACCCGCCGGGACCGGACGCTCTACGTCCATTGCAACAAGGATCCGATGGGCGACGGCGTCAAGCTCAAGCCGATCAACGTGGCTCCGAAGTCCGCCGTGCTGCTCAACGACCGGCGGAGAGTGAAGTTCGTCGTGGACATGGCTCCGAGCGACCACGCCGAACAGAAGGCCTATCTGAGGCTGCAGGGACTGCCCACGAACGAAATGGCCAATAGTGTGCTCGTGGTCAAGCTGGAGTTCGACCGCTCGCTCGACGATCTGGTCGTGCCGGACTAGTCGAGTTCTCTAAGCATGGCCGGGGGGGACAAGTGCCAGTCAAGAGGGAAGACCACAGATGACGCGAGGGAATTCCATTCGATGGTGGGCTTGGCTTGCTGCCCTTTTCTTGATGCTGCTGACTGAGCCCGCTCTCTCCGAGAACGATCTCCGTGACGATTGGAGCGATCCGGACAATCTGCCGGCTCCTCCGGCGGACGCACTTGGGTATCCGTCTCGTGCCGCCGATCTGGACGTGCTTTCCGGCTTCCAGTCTCCGCCGCCGGGATATGGCGAGGTGCCGTTCTGGTGGTGGACGGGCGATCCGCTCGACAAGGATCGGCTGCTCTGGCAGATCGAGGAACTGCATCGAAAAGGCATCCCGGGCATGCAGATCAACTACGCCCACCAGGACACCGCCGGCTGGCCGACGTATCCGGCCGAGCCCGAGGTTTTTTCCCAGGGCTGGCGGGAGGTGTGGAACTGGATTGTCGGCGAGTGCCGCAAACGCAACATGGGGATCGGTCTGAGCGGATACACGCTGGACTGGCCGGGCAAGGACAATCTCTTCGGCCGGCTTCTCTACAGCGACGTGGAACTCAATGGGTTCCAGTTGGTCGTCGCTCAGAGGGTCTCGGTCGAAGCGGGGCAGACTGCGGAGCTCAGTATTTCGTCCGATGTGGTTGCGATCCGCGCCCATCGGCGCCAGGGCGATGCGATCAAGGCCGAAGGCGTCGACCTCACGAGTTACGTGAAGGATGGCCGCTTACAGTGGACTCCCGAACAGGACTCCTGGCAGGTATATGTCTTCATCGCCCAAACCAAGGCCTCGACGCTCAATCCGCTCCACCCGCAGGCGGGGCAGAAGGTCATCGAGCGATTCTTCCAGCCGTGCCAGGATCATGCGCCGGGCGGCTCCGCCGCGGGGCTCAATTACTTCTTCCAGGATGAGTTGCAGTTCGGCGTCTCGGGTCGGATCTGGACGCCCGGTTTCGAAAAGGAATTCCGCGATCGCAAGGGCTACGACCTGCCGCCGGTGATGGCGGCGCTCTTCGATGACATCGGGCCGATTACGCCCAAGGTTCGCATGGACTACGAGGACGTCAAGGTCCAGCTCATGGAGGAGCGATACTTCAAGCCGATTTTCGACTGGCACTGGCGTCGCGGCCTGATCTACGGTTGCGACCCCGGCAGCCGCGGCCAGAATCCCGAGGAGTTCGGCGATTACTTCCGTTGCGTGCGATGGTACACCGCGCCGGGCCATGACACGCCGGGCGGGCACGCGGATCTGATCAAAGGCAAAGTCTCCAGCTCGATCTCACACCTGTACCACCGTCCCCGGGTGTGGTTGGAGGGCTATCACAGTCTCGGCTGGGGCGCCACGCCGACGACCCTGATGAAGGCAACCTGCGAGAACTACCTCTACGGCTGCACGCTGCTGAACCTGCACGGCCTGTACTACACGACGCACGGCAGCTTCTGGGAGTGGGCGCCGCCGTGCTATCACTTTCGCATGCCCTACTGGGACCACATGGGGGTGTTCCTGACGTATTTCGAGCGATTGTCGTATCTGCTCAGCCAGGGCGTGCACTGCTGCGACGTCGCCATCATGTACCCGGTCGCGCCGTTCCAGGCGGGCATGGGCGGCCAGGAGGCGACGAACGTCGCGTTCGAGACCGGCCGACGTCTGATGCCCGCCGGGATCGATTGGGATTTCATGGACTTCCAGTCGCTGGCTCGCGCCGAGGTTCGCGACGGCCGGCTCCGCGTTTCCGGAGAGGCCTACCGTGTGTTGGTCCTTCCGTCGATGCAGGCGGCTCGGTGGTCCACTCTGCAGAAGGCTCTGGAATTCCGTCGTGGCGGCGGCGTCGTGATCGCCGTCGGAGCCCTGCCCCGAGCCAGCGACCGCGCGGGGCGGGACGATCCGGAGCTGGACGCTCTCGTGAAGGACCTGTTCGACGCGTCGGGGCCCGGTGTGGGTGCGGTCATCGCGAAACCCGAGGACGTGCCCATGCAGATCGAACGGCTCGTCGGCCGTGACGTTCAGTCGACGCCGCCGGTGATGTCGCTGCATCGCAGGGTGGGCAACCGCGATGTGTACATGGTGATGGGGGCGGCCAAGGACTCCGAGTGCCTCTTCCGCACTCAAGGTCGTCCGGAACTGTGGGACCCATGGACCGGTCGCGCTCGCTCGCTGCATGTCGTGTCGCAAACCGCTGAAGGGACGAGAGTCCGCATGCCTCTGGAGGAACATGAGGCTCAGGTGGTTGTCTTCAATCCCGGCCGGGCGAGGATCGAAGCCGTCGCTGGCGAAGAGTCTTTCGCTCCGATCGAGTCCGTCTTGTTGGAGGGGCCCTGGGAGTTCGAGCTCAAACCGACGCTCGACAACCGTTGGGGGGATTTCCGGCTGCCGATCGACAGGCAGATGATCGGCCCGGAAGCGAGGATCTTCCGATATGCTCAAGAACGCCGGCCTGACGCCGCATGGCAGAGGCCGGAGGTCGACGATTCGAGCTGGTCGCGCGTCACGTACGGTTTCGGCACGCAATTCCTGAAGTTGGGGCCGCTGCCCGCGGAAGCCGACGTTGCATCGCTCGAATCGAAGCTGGCCGCGATGACCGAGGCGGACCCGGCGGGTTCTGTCTCGGTCGGCGACAGGCAGTACTCGTGGGCTCCCTACGCGTTCTCCTGGCGATGGGGGTTCGAAGGAGACCCAGGGCATCAAGGGTATCACGGCCTGAAGGAAAATGTCACCGACGACTTCCTCTGCCTGGGCAAACCCCAGGGCGGGCTCAATGAGACCGTCTATGTGAAGGAGGACGCGGGCACGCGGTACTACCTGTGGACCTGTGCGGTCGTTGATTCCGATGCGCAGGCAAGAGTGATCGCGGGGGGGCTCAAGCCGGCGTCTGTGTACGTCAACGGCCGGGTATTGCAGGCGTCCGATTCGGTCGTCTCGCTCAAGGCGGGCCGAAATCCGGTGCTGTTGCGATACGACGGCCCGGGACGAGGGCACTTCGTGCTCGAGCGGTTGGGAATGCCCGAGTCGAAAGAGCGGACGCCGCTGGCGATGAGTTGGTATGACCGCCCCGGCGTCGTGCCGTTCGATGTCTCCAGCGGGCAGCGCGAGCCGGTTGGTTGGTATCGCTTCGTCGCCGCGCCGGGCCTTCGGGCGATGGTGATTCGCTGCCATGGTGCGGTGCAGGCATGGGCCGATGGACAACCAATGCGGATCGAGACGCTCGATGAATCTTCGCACGGCGCTATCCGCTATCGTGCTGTCGCGCCGGAGCCGATTCCCGGCATGGCAAAGGTCGCCCTTCGCATCGAGCAGCGGCGCGGGTTCGCCGCAGGAGCGGCCTTGCCGGATCCCATCGAATTGGATTGCGGTCCCGGCCTGATGGCCGTCGGCGACTGGTCACAAGGCAGTGCGCTGGAATGCTACTCGGGCGGTGCGTGGTATCGCCGGACGGTGAACCTGACGACGGAACAAGCTCAAAGCCGCGTTTCGTTGGATCTCGGCGATGTGGCTGCGACGGCGGAAGTTCGCGTGAACGGCAAGGTCGCGGGCATTCGAGTGACGCCGCCTTGGGGCGTCGATATCTCCGAGCAGGTCAAAGCCGGCGAGAACCGGATCGAAATCCTCGTCTACAACACACTTGCGAATCACTATCTGACGATCCCGACTCGCTATCGCGGTTCGCCTCGCTCCGGTCTGATCGGTCCCGTTCGCCTTGAACTCCAGCGGTTTTTGACGAATCAACAAGCCGTGGATCAACACAGCGTGATCAGCGTGGCCGTAACGCAGAACGCGGCGGCCGAATCCGCTATGTCGTCGGACCACTGGTTCCCGCAGTCCGGCCTGGGCATGTTCGTTCACTGGGGCCTGGCCTCCATCCCCGGCAATCTCGACCTGTCCTGGGGCATGATGAAGAACACGCCCTGGGACGCCTCCGCGAAGAACTCCAACAAGTTGGCGCCCGCGGCGTACTTCGCGCTGGCCGAGCAGTTCAAGCCGACGAATTATCACCCCGACCGCTGGCTCAAAGCGGCGAAAGATGCGGGATTCGGCTATGCGGTGCTCACTACGCGGCATCACGACGGCTTCGCCCTCTGGCCCAGCAAGCACGGCGACTTCAACGTGGGCAAGTACCTCGATGGGCGGGACCTCGTCCGCGAGTATGTAGACGCCTGCCGCCGGCAGGGGCTCAAGGTGGGGTTCTATTACTCGCCTCCGGACTGGCACTTCGATCGCCAGTATCGCAGCTTCGGCTACGGCTCGAAGGGCACGGCCGAATCGCCGCACCTGGGCCTGAATCACGAGCCGGTGCAATTGCCCCAGCGGCCGGCGGATCTCGATGAGCGGTACGTCGCCTACGTCAATGGCCAGATCGAAGAGCTGCTGACCTGGTACGGGCCCATCGACTATCTCTGGTTCGACGGCAGCGCGGGGCCCAATGTGCTCTCGATCGAGCAGATCCGCAAGCTCCAGCCGGGGATCATCGTCAACGATCGCCAGCACGGCAAGGGCGACGTCGTGACCTCGCATTACGAGTACAAACTGCCGGACGCCCGACCAGCCGGCTGGTGGGAGCATTGCTTCAGCATGGTCGGCGCGTGGGGCTACACGAAGCCCGA
>JAAYVJ010000712.1 GCA_012517265.1 Planctomycetota bacterium
ACCCGAATATCCGGCACAATCGATACAAACCATACGCACGGTACATTAGCCTGTAACTTATGCATCTTAAACCGCGACTCCGTGAGGTGTGTGTTGACGCCGCCGGGCAGATGGGTTAGGAGAGAGACGGGTGGGTTTGCTGACGAACGCCAGCATGCCGGACAAACGCAAACACGGATAACTTCTGCGATGGATCCATGGCAGACAAGGACAAGTCAAACGGCAGCCCCTTTGATCAGGCTGACTCCTACGTAAGATTTCTTCTGAGTCGCAAGAACCGGATCTTTTACCTCAAGCCGTGGAACGGCAATAGCGGCGACATGCTGATCTGGCTGGGCACCGAGCGTCTGCTCAAGGACCTGGGGATCGCCAGGACGATGGATCCTCGAACGGCCGACGTGATCCTCATCCCCGGCGGGAATCAGACCATGTGGCAGGCGAATATCGACGTCTGGAAGGAGACGTGGACCCGGTGGCCGGACAAGGAATTCATCGTCGGTCCCACGACGGTCCAACTGGGCTTCACCACGTGGCGGCAGGACATCGAGGCGACGACGGCCAACGTGAGCGGCATTTTCGCCAGAGACCCGGACAGCTACCGGACGCTTCTGCGGTGCCGGCTGAGCGACCGCATCGAGACGGGGTTGTCACACGATCCGGCGTTGCACTTGTGGGATTCGGATCTGATCCGTGCCCACCGCCGGGCCGCGACCGAGGAGTTTGTCCTTGCGGCGTTCCGCTTCGATCACGAGGGCGCCATGAACTGGATGGCGAGGGCGTCTCGTTGGGACAAACTGCTGCCCCCTGTCGTGACGCGGAGAATCCGCGGGCGAGGGGCGAGAAACCATCATCAGGAGCGGATCAACATGGTGACTCGGTACACCCGAAGAACCGAGCCGCTGAGGATCTGCGACGCGTCGCAGGAAATCTTCGAGTGTTTCCTTGAGAACATCCGTTCCGCCTCGGAGGTCCACACCGACCGCCTGCACTGCATGCTGCTGGCCGCCATGCTGGACAAGCCGACGTTCGCCTATCCGACCGCCTATGGGAAGCTGGAGGCCGTCTACGAGCACAGCGTCAAGGGCAAGGCGAACGTCGAGTTCGTCGAGGGCACTCGTTTCAGCTCGATCGTCGACGTCAAGCGGCCCTCCGCAGCCCCCAGGCAGGTCCTGCAGCCGTAGAACCCTTCGCCCGCGACAGGCCGACTGGGGGATTGGCTTGTCTCCGCGCTTCGACTACAATGCCGCCGGCGACGGCGACGCGCGGTGCGTCCGATGTCGCCTTGCACACGAAGAAGGAGCGGGAGAATGGATCTGAGTCCTGAGATACGACAGAAGCTGCTGGCCTTTCAACGGGTCGAGATCACCGAGAACCACATCTACAGCCGGCTGGCCGGGACGGTCAAGTCGCCCGAGAACCGAATGGTGCTGGAGAGAATTGCCGCCGACGAAATGCGGCATTATGAGAAGTGGCGAAGCTACACCGGCGAGAGCGTCGCCCCCGACCACGCGGCGATCTCGAAGTACTTCTGGATCAGCCGAATCCTGGGCTTCACGTTCGGCGTCAAGCTGATGGAAAGCGCCGAGGAGAAGGCCCAGGGCGGCTACGGGCAACTGGTGGGCGTGATCCCCGAGGCCGAGGCGATCATGAAGGACGAGCAGGAGCACGAGACCGCCCTGCTCGGCATGCTCGACGAGGAGCGGCTCCGCTACACCGGCTCGATGGTCCTGGGCCTCAACGACGCGCTGGTCGAGCTGACCGGCGCCCTGGCCGGCCTGACGCTCGCTCTGCGCGACGCCAGGCTGATCGCGTTGACGGGCTCGGTCACCGGGATCGCCGCGGCCCTGTCCATGGCGGCGTCCTCCTATCTCTCGACCAAATCCGAAGACCCGACCCCGACGCGCAGCGGCGCTGCGGGAAAGAACCCGCTGAAGGCCTCGGTCTACACCGGCGTCGCCTACATCCTCACGGTGGTCGTGCTGATCTTCCCCTACCTGGTCCTGTCGAACTACTACGTGAGCCTGGCCTGCACGCTGACGGCCGCGATCGGAATCATCGCCGCCTTCAACTACTACATCGCGGTCGCCCGCGACGAGCCGTTCAAGAGCCGATTCCTGGAGATGGCGGGCCTGAGCCTGAGCGTGGCGGCCTTCAGCTTCCTCGTGGGCTTCCTCATGCGAACCCTCTTCGGCGTGGAGGTCTGACAGCCACATGGAGAGCCCAGGGAGCAACCCATGAAGTGGAGTCAATTGAAGAAGCGAATCGAGGATTTGTTCGCCGACTCAGTGAGAAAGCGAGTTCAGATCGGCTCAACTACGTACGGTAAGCCGAGAGAGCAGGGTCGAGGCTGGATCTGCATCGACGGCCACGAGATTCTCATGATGACATGGACGAATGCAGAATCGTGGTCATTCCCGAGAGATCAGGAAGGACGGGCCCGATTTGCAGAGGCTCGCGATCGAGCCCATGCGAAGAACATGTTCTCCTTCGAGGAATGGCGTGGAGCTCTCTTCGATTACCTCAATATGTCCATAGACGAGATACTGAAATCCGATACGCCTCTGATCCGTGCCGTCGGCATGCTCGACGCCCGCCTCGGAAAACGGCGTCTCATGAAAGTCGATGTTGCACAGGAGCACCCCCTTGTCCAGAGACTCTACCATCTGCGATGCGAGGCAGAAAGACTCGGTCCTCTCCCCGCCGTAGGCAAGCCGGAAAGCTTGACTGCCAGGCTCAGACGTCCTGTGCACCCGGGAACGTACGATGTCTCCCAGGAACGCAGGGAAAAAGCCGTCCAGAAGTTGACGCGAGGGAAGAAGTCGCGGCAAATCGCCGGCCTGATCTCTGCGATTCACCGGAATCGCATCTCCCATGAGGATCTGGACACGGAAACCTCTCGGGAAATCGCCGCGGCGTTCGCCCAATCCGACGACCCTGCATTTCTGCGTGAAAGTCTTCGCCTTCTGGAGAGCGGCACGAAACTGCTCGATGACAGTCGATACATTCGAGGAATCCTGGCGTTGATCCGCGATTCTTCGCAATGGCTCAGGTCTCTCGCGGAATGGCGTCCCCGATCTCACAATCCGGATAGACAGTTCTCGTCCCTGGTCAGACACCTGTTTGCGGAATATGACGTGCCCGTCTTCATGGACCGTGCGTGGCTGCAGGGCAACCCCACCCACCAGGAATGGTTCAAGCACATTGGCCGGGGCGGGAACATCCGCACGGCCCCCGGGCTGCCAATCCCCCTGACCAAGAAAATGGCCCACCACTTCCTTGAAGCGCCGCAAGACTACTCCATCGAAGCGGCGATCCTCTGGGGACAGGTGCACGCTCTCGGATCCGACCGGCGCTTGGCGGACGCCCTGCGGGAGACCCGCCTCGCACAGGATTTCCATGACAATGACTTCCGATTGAGCGTGCTCCGCTTTCTCGCCTCGAACCCCATGCTCGACCCCGTCCAGATCGGGCCGATCATCGATTACATCTGGCACGAGAAATACGAGAATCAGATCGTCTTCGTCAGCCGGGGAGTCGCGGAAGACAGAGGACCGGCCCAGCCCAACTTCTCGCTCAGAGGCAGAACGGTCGCCAGTCTGCTCCGTCAGGTCGAGGCTTGGCACAGACAACTCGGACGCGAGTCGAAGGCGAAGGACATCGCCTGGA
>JAAYVJ010000713.1 GCA_012517265.1 Planctomycetota bacterium
CCGGATAACCAGACCGACCACATGGGCAGCTATAGCTGGCTCTGGTGGATCAACGGCGTGGACCGCGAAGGCAGGCGGCACTGGCCCGATGTCCCCACCGACGTCTTCGGCTGTTTCGGCCACGGCGGCATTCGAGCGATGGTCGTCTTCCCGAGCCTGGACCTGATCGTGAGCTGGAACGACACGAGCATCGAAGGCAGGGACAGGGAGAACGAGGCGCTGCGAATGGTCCTCGGCGCGGTCGTCGAGCCGGAGAGGAAGGCGGACACCGCGGGCTCGTTCTTCCTGTGCGGGCCGGGGGACCCCGAGGGATTCCTCTACCGGGGGACGCTCAATCCCGACGGCACCCGGTCCGGCGACCAGATGCAACTGATCGAGAAGCTCGCCCCCACCGGCGCCAACTGCATCTATCTGATCGCCGTCCGCTCCCACGGCGGCGACGGCGACGTTTCGCAGAACCCCTTCCTCGACCACGATCCGACCAAGGGCGTCAACCCCAGGGTGCTCGATCAGTGGGAGCAGTGGTTCGCCGCGATGGATCGCGAAGGGATCGTCGCCTATCTCTTTCTCTACGACGACGACGCCCTCGTGTGGAACACCGCCGACGAGGTCGGCGGCCCCGAGCGTGAGTTCATCAAGACGCTCGTGGCTCGGTTCAAGCATCACAAGCATCTGGTCTGGTGCGTCGCGGAGGAATACGCCGAGAAGCTCAGCGCCGAGCGGGTTCGGCGGATCGCCGCCGCGATCCGCGCCGAGGACGAGAACCGCCATCCGATCGCGGTGCACAAGAACCACGGGCTGGACTTCTCCGAGTTCGCGGACGATCCGAGCATCGATCAGTTCGCGATTCAGTACAACGTCGAAACCGCCGGGGAACTGCACGCCGGCGTGGTCCAGGCGAATCGGGAGGCGAAAGGGCGGTACAGCATCAACCTCTCCGAGGCCGCGGACTGGGGCGCCGGCGCCGAGTCCCGCAAGAAGTGCTGGGCCTGCGCCATGGGCGGGGCGTCCGTCATGGTCCTGGGCATGGACATCGCGAGCACCGCGTCGAGCGATCTGCGCGACTGCGGCAACGTCGTTCGCTTCTTCCAGAGGGTCCCGTTGCAGGGCCTGGAGCCGCACGACGAGCTGGCCTGCGGCGCGACGACCTTCGTACTGGCCGAGCCGGGCGCGCGGTATGTGGCCTACTCCTGGGCCCCCGACGGGCGGATCGGGCTCAGGCGGATGCCGGCGGGGCGGTACTCCTTCGAGTGGTTCGACTGCGTCGAGGGCGCGTTCGTCTCGCAACGGTCGGTTTCGGTCGCCTCGGGAGATGGCTCCTGGCCGCGGCCGGCGGGAATCGGCGGGGAGGTCGCGGTCTGCATCACGCGGGTCGGAGATTGACGGACCGCCGGGGTTCTGCAACGATCTCGGCCTGATCGTGGGCTCCTGGACTCTTCGGAGAAGGCCGGGCGGGTCAGCCACAGCGACTGCAAGTGCACCGGCGTGCCTTTGAACTGCATCATCGACCGGCAGGGCAAGGTCGTGGACGCCTGGCACGGCTACGAAGAGGGCCACAAGCGGGCCCTCGATGCCCTGGAGAGAGCCGGTTTCAAAACCGATGAGAAGTAGTCCACAATCGCGTCAGAACCGGATCGCCATCTGCAGATGCAGGGTGTGATCGGCGGCTGCGTTGCCGCTGTGCTGTCTGTGGTCGTAGCTGAGACCGGCGAAGATCGCTTCGGAGAAACGCACGTTGAGGCCGAAGCCCAGAAGCAGGCTGTCCGTGGCGAGGTCGCGGCCGGGGGTCGTGAAGCCCTCGCCGCCGCCGGCCAGGGTCGTCTTCAGGTCTGCGCTGTCGGGGCTGAACTCGTGCTGCCATATGGCCCGCAGCTCGGGTTCCAGAACCGCGCCGGACCATGTGACTTCACGTGCAAGACGGCCGCCCAGGCTCCCTTGAACCGAATCGCTGTCGCGGGACCGCACGTCCAGATCCGCACTGTCGGCGCCGGACTCTTCAAAGCCTTCCTCGTGCAGTCGCACCCAACTGACGCCGAAGGTCGGACCGAAGATCCAGGCGCCTCGCGTCCAGTCGTAGCCGCCGTGACACATCGCGTCGAGGATCACGCCGTCGTGCTCGCTGTGCGTCTGACGGCCGACGAAGGCGATGGACCGGTCCGCTTCGATCGCCGCCGCGCCGGCGCCGAATGCCGCGCCCAAACGCAGGCCGCCCGAACGCGGGGGATCGCTCCAAACGCCGTACAGGAAGGCCCGAAGGCCTGTGCTCCCGCCCTCGTCGCCGCTGTCGTCGGCTTCGTAATCGCTGCCCGTGCCGGCGAACGCCACGCCCAGCGTCCATCGCTCGTGCACGCTGCGTTCCACGCCGACCGTCAGGCCGTAGGAGTTCTCCCGGGCTCCGTAGTAGGCCCCGTCGGAGTCGTAGCGGCTATGAGAGCCGGGCGTCTCGACCCAGAAGACGGCTTCGTCCTGGGATTCGGGGGCCGCGACTTGGGCCCGGTCGGTTCGGTCCATGCGGCGGCGCAGGCTCTCGAAGCCCGCCTGCTCATTCTCCAACGCCAGGGTCGTGGCCAGGCCGTGGATCCGCGGCGTCAGTTCGGACAGATCCGCGTTCAACTCGCTTGTCGTGAGGACCAGGTCCAGGCGATCGAGCCAGTCCGCCAGGTCGCCCTCGGAAGTCGGACGCAGAACATCCAAATTCTCGGCCAGACTCTGATTGAAGGAGGTTGCCAGCGAGGCGTAGCTGTTGCGGGTGACCTCCAGGCTCAGGCTGCCGGGCGTGTCGTCGGACAGCTCGACGCCGAGGACCGCCGCGCTCTGGAGCGAGTCGAAGGCTCCGCTGATGCTGCCGGCCTCCAGAACCGTGTAGTTGCCGCCGGCGGTGTAGCCGTAGGGGACGACCCGCAGCGTCCCGGCCAGATCGGCCGTGCCGGTGACGGTGAGCCGGTCCGCCACGCCGTCGCCGATCTCGATCTCCAGCGTGCCGTCCGCCTCCTGGGTGAAATCGCCGTCGAGGGTCAGATGGTCGATGGAATGGCCGGGGGCCACGGTTCCCGCGTTCGTGACGTCGCCCGTCAAGGTTCCGCCGCCGCCGAGAACGCCGTCGGCTTCGACGGTCGTATCGCCCGCGATCCGGCCGTCGATCCCGAGCCGGCCTTGGGCGACGCGGATCTCGCCGAAGCTGGAGTCGCCGGACAGGGACCAGTCCTGGCCGATCATCGCCAGGTTCTCCACGCCCTCGAAGGCCTCATCTTCGCTGCCCGTGCCGGTGAGCATCATGTAATCCGCACTGCCGTCCAGGCTCACCGGGCCGGTCAGGTGGGAACCCGTCGCCAGGCTCAGAAACACATTGCAGGGGCCGACGCCCAGTTCGTCGTCCTGGCTCCGAATGGAATACTGACTGCCGCTGATGGCGCCGCTGTTCCTCAGGATCGCCCATCCGCCGGTGAGGAACACGCCGTAGCCGCTTTCTTCGGCGCTTGCGACGATGGTGCCGCTGTTGTTCAGGGAAGCCGGACCGTTGCCGAGATACACGCCCACGGCCCGCGCGTCGGCGTCGGCGGAGATGACGCCGGTATTGACCACGTGCATCGGGGAGCGGCTCGTGGCCCACAGCCCGTAGGCGCGATCGCCGGCGCTTTGGTCCGCCTGCGCAAAGATCTCGCCGCGGTTGGAGACCTCCAGTGGATCGATGCCATTGGAGACCCAGACGCCGAAGGCCAGCGCCATCTCCGCGTGGCTTTGGGCTTGGGCGGTCAATCGGCCCAGGTTCTCCACTCGTCCGCCCTGAAGGCAGATTGCGTAGGCGACGGCCTGGTTGCCCTGACTGCTCGCCAGACCCGCGATGTCGCCCGTGTTGACCACGGAGCCTTGCGGACCGCCCCACAGGTAGACGCCGCGGGCGGTCGCCAACTCGTCTTCGGCCCGGGCCTCGGCAGAAATCCACCCACGATTGATGACACTGCTGGCCTCGTCGCCCCACAAGTCCACGCCGTGGGCGTTGAGCGTGCCGCCGGACTCCCAGGAGACGGCGTCGATGACGCCGTTGTTTTTCAGGATCGTGCTCTCGCCGGCCCAGGGCTCTACGATTGCGTACTCGCCCAGGAGGTTGACCCCGGCCGACAGATAGCGGATCTGCATGTAGCCGTCTTGCCCCCAGTTGGGGCTCCAACTGTTGCGGAGGATCCAGGTCCCCATGCCGCCGTCGCCGGGATCGTCGTTCCAGCCGACCAGGGCAACCGCGTGGTTCAGATCCGCCAGAAGATCGACGCTGTCCGGTACCCGGTAATCATCCTCGAAGACGCCGCTCTCGTAGTCGTAGAAGGTCGTGGTTTCAAGGTCCACGTTGACGCCGACCATGACGGCGCCGATCGAGTGCAGCACTCGCCTGGTGGTTTCGACGTCGTTGGTCGGGATGGAATACCAGGACCGAATGGTGTATCGGGGCGCATCCCAGTGCAGATCGTCGCCGGGGTCGGTGACGGTATAGGGGAAATCCGCCTCCCGGGGAACGCCGTGCTCCACGAGGGCATCCATGGTGTCTTGAAGAAAACCGCCGTTGGGGCCGGAGATTCCGTCGTACAGAGAGTCCAGGCTCCAGACCATGAACGATTCCGAGAGGTCGATAGCCTGGCCGTCGTAGAGATTATGGGCCCGATTCCAGGCGCTCTCGGCCGCCGCCAGAGCGCCGAAACTGTAACAACTGCCGATCTGCCCCTGATTGCGGACCGGGCCGATATAACTGTGGCCGTCGATGTCGCGCAGATCGAAACCGCCGGGCGAGTCCGAGGCCTGTGCGGCCAGGGACGTCCAAAGCGGGGTGGTCAGCAGGAGGAAGACAATGCGATTCACATACTCTCCGGACGATGCTCCATCGAAAACGGGCTCCAACCCCCCCAGGGGCAGCCCCTCATTGCTGTCCCTATCGGCAAGGAAGGGGCGGCACTTGGGCTCTTCGCGAAAAAGCGGCCGGCGTTGTGTCGTGTCCGGGCCAATGCGCGGACGTCACCTGTCGGAACACGAGCGGTCAAGCAGCATCGGCCCGGCCGGTGTTTCCCAGACCCGGCACAGGGGCTTCTCGCTGC
>JAAYVJ010000714.1 GCA_012517265.1 Planctomycetota bacterium
AAGAGCACCGGGGCGAGCGATTTCACAGCCTTGACTGAACCCACGCCGGGCAAGCCGAACGCGGCCCCCGTCGTCGGTCCGATCGTGATCACGGAGATCCTGTACCATCCGGCGGACGTTCAGGACGCCGAGTACGTGGAGTTGCTCAACATCAGCGACCAATCCGTCTCTCTCTACGACGCAGAGAAAGGGGTCTCCTGGCGGTTCACCGACGACCCGGACGATCCGACCATAGACATGCTCTTTCCCAGCGACTCGGTCGTCAATCTCCTGCCCGGCGAGTACCTGATCCTGGCGCAGGACCCCGCCGCGATTCGCACCAGGTACGGTCTGCCGACCCGCGCCAAGATCTACGGCTGGGGCGCAGGCAGGCTGGCCGACGGTTCCGGGAAGGTCCAGTTGAGCCGACCTTTCGCGGTCGAGGACGACGGCGCGGTCGAGTGGCTTGCCGTGGACCGCGTCTCGTACAGCGACGGCTCGCATCCGCAGGATTTCGTCGGCGGCGTGGATCCCTGGCCGGTCGAAGCGGATGGCCAGGACCTGTCGCTCCATCGAATCGATCCACAGGCATATGGAAATGACCCGGCCAACTGGCAGGCAGCGACGCCGTCGCCGGGCAAGCAGCACGATAATGAAACATGGAACATTGGAGATCGGAGTGGTGAAAGGTAGATTCATTCTGATAGTGGCCATGTTGGCCCTTTGCCCGATTGCCTGGGCGGATTGTCCGCCGGGGGATTTGAACCGCGACTGCCGCGTCAACGGGGCCGATCTGCTCCTGTTCAGCCGGGATTGGCTGGCCGGGATGGAAAGCGACGCCAATCTGAACCGGGCGGGCTCGGTGGATGCCCATGATCTGGCGCTGTTCGCGAACGAATGGCAACAGACGGGCTGCCCGATCGTCATCAACGAAATCCTCGCCCACGCGCACGCCGAGGCCTCGGACTGGGTCGAACTGCACAACGTCAGCAGCGTTCCCGTGGACATCGGGGGCTGGTTCCTCAGCGACAACCCGAACGACCTCCAGCGGTACCGGATTGCCGACGGCACCATCATGGAGCCGAACAGCTATTTCGTGCTCTACGAGACGATCCACTTCGCCAACCCGTTCGACCCCGGCATGATCGTGCCCTTCGCGTTCACCGAGAACGGCGAGGGCGTCTACCTGTCCTCCGGCGACGATCCGTGCCGTCCCGAGTACCTGGTTTCCGAGGAGTTCGGCGCCTCGGCGACCAGCTACTCCTTCGGGCGATACCTCACCAGCGCAGGGGACTGCCACTTCGTCACGATGGCCGACCTGACGCCCGGCCGGGCCAATTCCTATCCGCTGGTCGGGCCCATCGTCATCGACGAGATCATGTACCACCCGCAGGGCGACGCCGACGCGGAGTACGTCGAACTGCTCAACATCAGCAAAGAGCCCGTGACGCTGTTCGACTTCTCCTGCAACGAGCCCTGGCGGCTGACGGACGACTCAGGCATCGACTACCGGTTCCCGACCGACGCCCCGGTCACGCTCGACCCCGGCCGGCACGTCCTGCTGGTCAGAGACCCGATTGCGATGCAGCAATACTTCGTCCCCGCGGACGCCACGGTGTTCGACTGGGGTTCCGGCAAGCTCGCCAACCAGGGCGAGACGCTCCGGCTGATCAAGCCGGGCGACGTGGACGACAGGGGCGTCCGCTATTGGATCGAGGTCGATCGCGTCACCTACAGCGACGGCTCCCATCCTGAGACATTCAAACACGGGATCGATCCATGGCCGGTCGAGGCCGACGGGCGGGGCTTGTCCCTCAACCGCCTGTTCCCCTCCCGGTACGGCAACGACCCAAACAACTGGCACGCGACGATCCCGACGCCCGGGGCGGTCAACGACTGAGACCTCGGGGTCAGCAAGCCCGCTCTGTCGGAATAGACTCCCGTCGGTCCCCGTGGTATCATGGCCGTCCGGCAGATGGATCACGGTTCATTTGGGAGTCCAACCATGCGCATGCCGTCCTCAGTCCACCCGTTCTCGTTTGAGACGCGGATCGTCGCAGTCACAGTCGCTCTTCTGATCTCGATGATGCCCGGCCTCTGCATCGCGAGTCCCCCAGAGACTCTGAGCCCGCACGTGACTGTCGTTCGCGGCGCGGTCAACGGCGTGGCCATCGAACGCGCCGGCCACAGACTCGTCGTGTACGGCGATCCCGAGCGGTCGTGGGAAACCGCGGAGTTGGTTCTCTTCACCCACAGTCGGCGCGATGTCGCGTGGGCGGGCCGGGCCCTTGTGGAAAACGGAGCGGAGGCGGTCGTCCCGGCCGACGAGGCGGACCAATTCTCGAAGGTCGAGGACTTCTGGTCGGGCTTCTGGGACAAGCGATTTCACGACTACGCCCAGCAGAGCACTCGCGTACTGACTTCGCCCCTACGAGTCGGCCGGACCGTGCGGGGCGGCGATGAGCTGGGTTGGCAAGACTTGTCCGTTCGCGTGCTCGACACACCCGGCTACACGCGGGGCTCGGTCTCCTACTTCGTCAAGGTGGACGGGCAAGAGTACGGGTTCGTCGGCGACCTGATCTATGGGGACGGCCGTCTGATGGACCTCTACAGCCTCCAGGACGCGGTGCCCGAGGCCCGCATCGGGGGATACCACGGCTACGCAGGCAGAATCGGGGATCTGATCGCCAGCTTGAAAAAGGTCGCGGAGCAGAAGCCGGACATCCTGGTCCCGGCCCGCGGGCCGGTCATCCGCGACCCGGCGGCCGCCATCGACCGGCTGATTCGCAGACTCCAGGCAGTCTACGAAAATTACCTCTCGATCAGCGCGGGCCGCTGGTACTTCCACGATCAGTACGACGTCCTGGCGTCACGCGCTTTGGGCGGCGATGTAAAAGTGCCATGGATGCCCTACGCCGCGACCATCGAGAAGACGCCTCCCGACTGGATCGTGCCGATCCAGAACAGCCGCCTGATCGTGGCCCGCGACGGCTCCGCCTTTCTCGTCGATTGCGGGTCCCGCGAGATCATCGACGAACTGGCGAAGCTCAAGAACCAAGGACGCATCGCCTCCATCGACGGGCTGTTCATCACCCACTACCACGACGACCACACCGAGAAGATCAACGAGTTCCTGTCCGCCCATCCGTGCCCGGTCTATGTCACACCGATCATGGAGGATGTCACCAGACACCCCGGTTCCTACCGATTGCCCGCGATGACCGCCAATCCCATCGACCGGCTCACCGTCGTGCCGAACGGCCATCGCATGTCCTGGAAGGAGTTCACGCTGACCTTCTACGACTTCCCCGGCCAGACCCTTTACCACGACGCAATGCTGGTCGAACGGGACGCAGGCGGGAAGATCTTTTTTATCGGCGACTCGTTCACGCCTTCCGGCCTGGACGACTACTGCCTCCAGAACCGCAAC
>JAAYVJ010000131.1 GCA_012517265.1 Planctomycetota bacterium
AAACCTGTGTCTTGAGGGACCTTCTGCCTATAAACTACCGAGCGTTTTGCAAACCGGTTCGGGTCTTGGCCCGAACGCCTTCACCCGGCCAGTCCGGCCAGATTACGCTCGGACCAGCCGGGATGCAAGAGCGAATCAGCGTTGGCTGGACCGAACCCGCTGTCAGTGCTTCTCGACCGGCCAGAACACCTGGTCGCCGCCCCGGGGCGGCCGGCCCCATTGGCCGGGCGTGCCTCCGTCGTCGTCGAAGTCCTGCCCGCAACTGTACAGGGTGAAGGAGTCGGCGGTCGGCTTGTACACGAGCGGCTTGCCGCTGTAGGGATCGATGGGGATCTCTCGGATGTACCCGGCGGAAGCGAGTTCCTCCAGACTCTGAGGCCAGGTCGTCTTGTCTTTGTGGAATCGCAGGACGGCTATCGCCGTAATCAGGGCCCGGCCCGATATCCTCGCCCGATGACAGCCTTCGATCGTCCAGGATAATGTCGTGTCCGCCCCCACGGATTGCAGGAAGTCATTCCGCTGAACTATCGCATGCAACTGATCCGCATGGCTTGTGCCCTTGGCGTGCATCTCCGACGGCGTTTGCGCCAGGAGCGATTCGCCGGTCTGGACGAGTTGCTCCAGCGTGTGGGTCGTCTCCCGCCGGGTCGGATGGGCCCAGGCGAGATACACGCACCTGAAGTGGAACGCGTTGCTCCCCAGTTCGCTGCGAGGAAGATCCGACCGGGGGCCCTGGCGGCGGAGATCATGGGCTTGCCCCTCAAGAACGACACGAACCTCAGAACGCCGTACCCGATCGCCGCCACCAGGATCAGAAGGACCGCCCACTTGATCCGCCGCTTTGCTCCGCCGGTGCCTGCCATGCATGCCTCCAATCAGCGATTATCCGCAGGCGGGATTCAACCCTGTCGCAGCGGGCTTGCCTACCCCCGGCCGAGTTTGTGACATTCATACCTGGACCGGCGGACGACGCGCAAAGAGAGAGGGGCCGCATCTGTTAGGATGCGGCCCCTCGGGATTCCTCGGCGTTGTCACAACCCGTGGGGTGAATCAGACCGTGGGGATGGGCAGGCAGCTTCCATCTCGTCTGCGCTGTCTATTGCCCTGGCCGTTTCCACCGCCGTTGCCTCGGCCGCCATTGCCATTGCCTTTGCCCCCGCGGCCTCGGCCCTGTGATGCAACGGTGTCGGCCTTCGCGGCCTGACCGTTTCGCATTCCGCCCACGTTCTGGAGGACGCAGCCGGTCCCCCCGGAGGCGATGTTGCGATTGAACGCGGCCAGATGGTTGTTGGAGGCGGCCATCAGGTTCTCATAGACCCATTCGATGTCGCTCTTGTCCGTATTCTCCAGCGCCAGGGCGAGGTCGTCGATGTCGAGTTCTTCGATCTGCACGCCGACATTCAGCGCGCCCAGCAGAGAGCCGGCGCCGGCCGCCAGGAAGGCCTCGTAGGCGGCGGTGAACTCCGTCGAAGTGAACTCGCCGGGCGTGTCGTCGACGACCGGGTCTTTCAATCTGTACTTGATGACGAGCAGGCCCATCGCGTCCATGTGACGCTGTTCCGCCGCCGCGATGTTGGAGAAGACCGCGCAGCCGTACATCTGGGCGAAGCTCAGATAGACGTCGCGGGCCAGTTTCTCTTCTTGACGCATGTGCAGGATGTCGGCGGCTTCCACGTCGGTGAGCGGCGTGACGGCGGGGGGCTGAACGCCCGGCCCCTTCTTTCCATTGGCTCCGCGTCCGGCCGCGTCGGCGGCGAGTGTCAGCGATCCGATAATAACGAGCGTCGAAAGCAGCATCGTGGTTCTCATGTCCGTTCTCCTTGACCGTGATGTTCTTGTCTGTTAGCTTGATGATACGACCGAGTTCCGGAACGACTTCTGGTCACATGGGTTGAACGTCGCCCGCGCAGAATGCCTGCGGTCCTTTCTCAAAGATTTTCTCTTGCCGAACAGATCGCAACGCGGGGCCGTATCCGCCCGGAGGGGAGGGTGACCGGGATCACAATCGTCCGATCGGAGTCTATGGATAACGATTCATTCAGCGACGCGGAATTGATGGCGCGTGTCGGCCAGGGCGACATGACGGTGCTGGGATCGCTGGCCGAGCGTCATCGGGGTCGCGTGCTCCGCTTGTCCTATCGTTTGCTGGGCGACTGGCACCAGGCTGAGGACGTGGCGCAGGACACGTTCCTGCGGCTGCGACAGGCGGCCCACGCGTATGAGCCGCAGTCGAAATTCACCACCTGGCTGTACCGAATCGTGCACAATCTGAGCATGGATCAGCGGAGGAAGGCATGGCGTTCGCCATCGTCCCTGGAGTCCGTGGAGGCCCAAGCCGTAGCTCCGGCGCAGAGGGACCCGGTCGAGAGGGCGGAGCTGGCTCAGCTCGTGCAAAGGGCGCTGGCGGGACTGTCCGAGAGGCAGCGCCGTGCCGTCATTCTGCACCGTTACGAAGGGCTCAGTCACGAGGAAATCGCCGAGGTCACCGGTTGGAGCAGATCGGCCGTCGAGTCCCTCCTGGTCAGGGCCTATGAGAATCTGCGAAAAAATCTGCTGGAGCATCGGGATTTTTCGAGTTGACGCCGCAGGGGGCCTGGTCGCTCGAACGTTCAAAAGATGAGGCAGTACGTATGGAGCATGCAAGAGACATCGAGTTGATCGAGCTGGCGGCAGGCCGGCT
>JAAYVJ010000715.1 GCA_012517265.1 Planctomycetota bacterium
CTGGAGATCACCGATGTGAACAACTGGTACATTCAGAAACGGCAACTGTCCTGCGATTTCCTGGAAGGTTGGTGGACGGACGCCGGGACATTCGAGTCGCTGGTGCGGGCCAACGAACTGGTCGTCAAGGAGCCGCCGCTATGAGCAAGAAGACATTGCCGATGAAGGCCGTCCACGTGGACGAAGGCCTGATCGTTCGGAGCACGGGCAAGCTGATCGAAGGGGTCGGCGTTCGACGGGCCAAGGTGATTCCCGACGAGCGAGGCCGGCTCGGAGAGATCCTCCGCAACGACGATCCGTGGTTTGAGAAATTCGGGCAGGTGTACTTCACGACGACCTATCCCGGCGTGGTCAAGGCCTGGCACTATCACTCCAGGCAGACAGATCACTTCTACGTGATCCGCGGCCTGGTGAAGGTCGGTCTCTACGACGCCAGACCCCAGTCGCCGACCTGCGGCACGGTGAACGAAATCTATCTCGGCGAGCACTGCCCGGGCATGGTTCGAATTCCGCCGGGCGTGCAACACGGCTGGATGTGCGTCAGCGATGTGGAGGCCTACATCGTCAACTTCGTCTCCGAGGCATACGACTACAAGAAGCCGGACGAGTTTCGCACTCACCCCCACGACAACGACATTCCTTACGACTGGACGAGGAAGGATGGATAAGCAGACGATAGCCCTCCTGGGCGGCCGGGGGATGCTGGGAACGGCACTGACCGCCGCCTTTCGACGGCGGGGATTCGAAGTCCACATCCACGACCTGCCGGAGTTCGACCTCGGGAGCATCGAGCATCTCAGCCGAGCGGCGAACGCGGCCGATGTGGTCGTCAACTGCGCCGCCTTCACCGACGTCGACGGCGCCGAGAGCAAGTCGCAGATCGCCCGGCGGGTGAACGCCGAGGCGGTCGGCCAACTCGGCCGGATCGCCCGCGAGAGCGGCAAGTGGGTGCTGCATTTCAGCACGGATTTCGTGTTCGACGGCCGGCTCGATCGGCCCTACGTCGAGACCGACGCGCCGAATCCTCTCAGCGAGTACGGCCGGACCAAGCTGGCCGGCGAGCGATTGCTCCAGGACAGCGGGTGCGATTGCTGCATCATGCGGCTGCAATGGACCTATGGTCCCAACGGCAATCACTTCATCAGCAAGCTTCTGCGTCGGGCCCAGGCCGGCGGGCCGGTCTCCGTGGTCGATGACCAGATCGGCGCCCCGACGGCGACCGCCGAAGTGGCCAAAGCCGTGCTGACGATGGTGGACAAGAGGATCACGGGTCTGTACCACTTCGCCAACGCGGGGTACGCCAGCCGATATGACGTGGCGGCGTTCGCGTTCGAACGATTGTCGCAACCGGTGGCCTTGATGCGATGCCGGACGGCGGACTTTCCCGCTCCGGCGGCTCGACCGCTCAACAGCCGATTTGACTGTCGCAAGATCCAGGCTCTGCTGGACGGACCGATCGCGCCTTGGCAAGAGTCGTTGGAGCAGTACCTGAGGCAATTATGAAGAGCATTCTCGTAACAGGCGGCGCCGGCTTCATCGGGAGCAACTTCGTCCGGATGGTCCTCGACGAACATCCCGAGGCCCGCGTCGTGAACCTCGACAAGCTGACTTACGCCGGCAATCTCCAGAATCTGGCCGAGGTGCAGAACCATCCGCGATACGCGTTCGTGCAAGGGGATATCTGCGACGGCCCGCTGGTCGAGCGGCTCCTGGTCGAGCACAAGATCGATACGATCGTCAACTTCGCGGCCGAGAGCCATGTGGACCGGTCCATCACAGGCCCGAAGATCTTCATCGATACCAACGTCACCGGGACGCTGACCCTCCTGCAAGCGGCGAGGGACAAAGGGCTCGAACGCTTCCTCCAGGTCTCGACCGACGAGGTCTATGGATCGCTCGGCTCCGAGGGGAAGTTCACGGAGCAGACGCCCCTGAGCCCCAACTCGCCGTATTCGGCCAGCAAGGCCTCGGCCGATCACCTGGTTCGAGCGTTCGGACACACGTTCGGTTTGCGGTACAACATCACGCGGTGTTCCAACAACTATGGGCCGTACCAGTTCCCCGAGAAACTGATCCCGCTGATGATCCACAACGCCTTGAACGACAAAGAACTGCCCGTCTACGGCGACGGCATGCAGGTGCGCGACTGGCTGTACGTCTACGACCATTGCACGGCCATCTGGCGGGTCCTGGAGCGGGCCGCCCCCGGCGAGATCTACAACATCGGCGGCTGCAACGAGAAGGCCAACATCGAGGTCGTCGAGGTCATCCTGAGCCGGCTCAACAAGCCCAAGACGCTGATTCGCCACGTCAAGGACCGGCCGGGCCACGACCGCCGGTACGCGATCGACGCAGGCAAGATCATCGCCGATTTGGGCTGGAAACCTTCGGTCACCTTCGAGCAGGGCATCGCCAAGACGATCGACTGGTACCTGGGCAACGGCCCGTGGCTGGCCGGCGTCGTCTCCGGCGACTACCAACGGTACTACGAGCGGATGTACGCGGGCCGTTGACCGGCGGCCGGAACCCCCGTAAGATACCCCCGTCGATAGGC
>JAAYVJ010000716.1 GCA_012517265.1 Planctomycetota bacterium
ACCTGGGCTCCGCCGTGCGCGGCGACGATCGTATCCTGGGCGAACGGCGCTTCGTCGTTGCCGACAACCGAGCCGTTGTTCGGATTCTCCCAGCCGTCGTGCCAGGTGTCGAAGATGGCCTTGCCTTCGTTGACCACGTCCTGATAGCTCTCGAAATCATCGACAACCAGGAAGTTGCCGGTCGTGAAGTTCCAGACGGCGCCCTTCCACGGACTGTCGGGGCTGACGTCGTTGACCGCGTCGACCCGCCAGAAGTACTGCGTGTTGAACTCCAGGCCGTTGGGGTCGAAGCTGGTCCCGTCGAGCGTGACGAACCGCACGCTCGGATCGCTGTCCCCGTTGGCGGTGGCCACGGCGCCGCTGGAGGTGCCCAGATACAGGTTGTGCGAGGCCGCGAAGACGCCGCCGGCCCAACTGAGCTGGGTGTCGACGTTGACGTCCTTGGCCCCGTTGGCCGGCTGCGGGTTGAGCGCGATGCCGCCGCCGGAGAGCCTCATGTTGTCCATGTAGAACCACACCCAGCCGGTGTAGTCGGCGCTGTTGGCGTTCACGACGATCTGCAGCTCGAGATAGGTGACCTTGCTCCAGTTGGCGTTGAGGTCGGCGACCACTTGGCCGTAGTCCCAGGTGGCCGTATCCGTCCGGTCGCCGTTGTTCTGCGACCAGCCGGCCTGGTAGCCGAGGTTCACCCATCCGGCCCCAAGGCTGGGCAGCGCTTCGGCGTTCGTATTGACGATGAAGTGGATGCCGTTCCACGGCGGGATCTTGTCCACCGGCCAATCGCGAACGAGGTGCGTGATGTCCACGCTGAGCTTCGTGTTGGCGCGGAAGGCCTTCAGGACCGCCGCGTTGTTCGGATCCATGAGGTTCATCGTCAGAACGCTGGCCCAGGCGCCCGTCGGAGTGTAGACGTCGAGGCTGTACTTGCCGAGGGTCACGCCGTTGGTGTCGCTGTAGCGAACGTCGGCGCCGCCGCCCACGACCCAGCCATCCAGGCTCTGCTCCCAGTCGCCGATGACGGTGTCCGTGGCCTTGCCCGTATTGACCGCAGGGCTGACCAACTGGACGTTGTCGACGTAGAACTTGACGACCGATGCGGCGTCCGCGTTCGAAATCAGGAGGATCTCGAACCACGCGATGCTGTCGTTGGCGCCGGCGATCTTGCTCGCCACCGCGTCCGGAATCACCCACGTGATCGTGTGAGGTTGTCCGTCTCTGGGGACGTCCTGAAGGCCGAGGTCGTTCCAGCCGAGGTTGTTGTTGGCGCCGTTGTCGTTGTTGTTCTGGGCGTTGATGACCATGCCGACCTGCAGCCAGGCGCTGGTCATATCGGCCGCAAACGCGGTCACGTCCGCGGTGATCTTCACGCCCTTGGTCGCCATTGTCGCCAGGTAGGGCTTCACGCTGACCTTGGTGAGCTGTTGCCACCCGCCGGGTCCTTCGACCTGCATCGCCTGGGCTCCGACCGTGGCGCCGGTTGAGCCGACGGCGGTCTTCCCGGCCGTCCAGCTGTCCGTGTACCAACCGTCGAGGCCGCCTTCGAAGTTGCTGACCACGGTGCTCGCCGTCGGCCCCTCATAGACCAACTGGATGTTGTCGATGTAGAACTTGGCGACCGACGCGCCGTCCAGGTTCGACACCAGGGCGAACTCGAACCACGCAATGCCGTCGTCGGCGCCGGCGATCTTGGCCGTCAGCGCGTCCGGCACCGTCCAGGTGTACGTGTGGGGCTGGCCGTCGCGAATGACGTCCTGAGCGCCGAGTCCGTTCCACCCGATGTTGTTGTTGGCGCCGTTGTTGTCGTTGTTCTGGGCATTGATGATCATCTCGATCTGCATCCAAGAGGTCGTCATGTCGGCATCGAACGCGGTCACGTCCGCCGTGACCTTCACGCCCTTCTTCGCCAACGTCGCGCGATGGGGTTTCACGTCCAGTTTGGCGTTGATCTTCCATCCGCCGGGACCGTCGACCTGGAGGGCCTGAGCGCCCGCCGTGGCCCCGGTCGCGCTGAACGAGAGCGTGGCCGCGTCTTTGTACCAGCCGTCTAGGCTGCCCTCAAAACTGCTGACCAGAACACTGTCGGCCAGCCCGCTGGACGCCGCCCAAAGGACGCCCAGAACAACCGCACACATTGATTTCTTGCTCATGGTGATCGTACCTCACTCCAATGCCACTGTCTGTTCTCGATCGGTTCAATTCCATACGGATGATAGCGCCTTCGGCCACCTCCTTTCGCTTGAGGGTCGACCCGTTACATCCGCCTCTTCACAACACGATTACGCAAGTTGATCCGAATTGCGATGGACGCGCAGCACATGCCGCCCAATGCCATCGAGGTAGACGCTCTCTCGCCCCCGCTTGCTCCTCCTTCTATTCGTGCGATGTTCACCCTGTACCCCGTTTGCGACCACGCCCTCAGGGGCGACAGGCTCTGTTGAAGGACCTGTCGATACTCCATCCAGTATTTAGGATCATACCAGATTGCACCGGGTCCGGCAAATCTTTCGCCTGAAATGGCGTCCGCCCGCCGGGTCACGGTGCCCCGTGATGCGGCCGGCCGAGGGATTCGGCCAACTGGCGAAAGCCCTCCCGGCTGCCGATCATCTGCACGCCTCGCAGAACGTCTCCCTCCAGGACCACCGACCGGTACGCCCATTCCCCTTCTACAGACAGGGCTTTCTCAACAAGACCCTGGCCTCCCGGGGCGCCTACGGCGTGAAACTCGATGCTGGCGTGCTTGAAAGACAACGGAACCTCATGATCGGCAACCGGCTCGGCCGGGCGGCCCGACAAGTAGGCGACCGCATTGGCTGCAGCTCCTTTGCCTTGCTCGGCCGCCAGAAGGATGCTGCCGATGCGGACGTTCTCGCGCTCGGCGATGTCGCCGCAGGCGAAGACGCCCGGCTCGGAAGTCCGCTGGCACTCGTCCACGAGGACGCCTCGGCCGGTCTTGAGCCCGGCCTGAGAGAAGACCGCGACATCGCGGACCGCCCCGACGGTCGTCAGAACCAGATCGCTGGTGATTCCCGTTCCGTCGTCCAGCCGCAACCGCAGACGGCCGTCGGCCTTGGCGACGTCGGCCACGAAGCGTCCCACGTCCACATGGACGCCCAGGTCCGCCATCCGCCGGGCCAGAACCCCTGCGGCGATCGGACCGAACTGCTGGGACATCAGGTAGGGCGCTTTCTCCACCACCGCCACCTCCAGACCCCGCTCCCGGCCGTACACTGCCGCTTCCAGTCCGCTGATACCGCCGCCAACGACCGTCAAATGCCGCACCGAAGCCAGGCGGTTCTGGATGGCCAAGCTGTCCTTCGCTCTCCAGAGCGGGAAGACATCCTCGGGGAACTGCCTGACGAAAGGCAGAAGGACGGGACCTGCGCCGCTGGCCAGAATCAGGGCGTCGAACCGCTCCCGGCGACACCGGGCGGTGACGGTCTTGGCGTGGACGTCGATCTGTGTGACCGGGCACTCCAGCCGAAGGTCGATCTTGCGTTCGATGTACCACGACTTGGGCCGCAGCGCGATGGCGTCGAGGTCCACCCGCCCGAACGCCAATTGCACGACTCGAGGACGGATATAGGGCAGGCAGGCCTCGTCCGAATACAGGACGACCTCGCCGCCGTTGTCGCTGATGTACCTGGCCGCCTCGACCCCGGCGTGTCCGGCGCCCACAATCCCAATCCTCATCGTAGGAAATCTCCCAAGCGTAGAGTGCTTTCAGTCCTCGGAGCGAATGCCGATGCAATCGCCTTGAGATACCGGCAGATCGCCCCAAATGCAAGAGGCTGCATGTGCCACCGGCCCAGACTCGTGCGGCCGGCAGTTCGGAACCGGGACGATCGATCGACGGTCGAGATGCAAGAACACAGACTGTCACGGGGAATTCGAGGACCTTGTGCGGAAGGGTC
>JAAYVJ010000717.1 GCA_012517265.1 Planctomycetota bacterium
CTCACGGACGTCGCGCGGGCGAGTCTGAGCGAGCTGCGGGGCGACTACGAGATCGTGATCCTCGACCGGGGCGGGCTGCCCTGGTCGGTGCACGAGCCGCAGGCGAAGGCGGTGAACGCGGTGTCGCTGGATGAAGCGGCGTTCGAGGACGACATGGTGCACGAGTCGGCCCGGCACGCGCTGGCGCAGCGAAAGAAGTACGCGCGGTGGCTGGACGCCGACGACGCGGTGGTCGTGGCCAACGCCATGCTCCTGATCATCGGGCGGGCGATGAACATGCTCAGGAGCCAGGTCGAATCGCAGGGCAAGGCCTTCGGGGAGACCGGCGGATTCAGCGAGCGGCTGACTGCCAGGCGGGTCGAGGCGAGGGAGAAGGGCCAGCAGGCAGCGCCTCAGTGCCCTGTGTGCGGCAAGGCGATGCGGCGGCGCAAGTCGGCCAAGGGGCCGTTCTGGGGCTGCAGCGGCTTTCCGGAGTGCAAGGGGAGCCGGCCGATGGCATAAGAGGGGATCGGAGGGGATCGGGGGGGCAAGAGGCGGGGGAGGGACCTTATTGACCGGATTGACCTCATTGACAATGGGGTCAATGGCGTCAATGAGGTCAATAAGGTCAATGAGGTCCCAACTCTTGCGCCGGTCGCGACGCGTTGGGCGTTGCGGGAGCCGGCGGGCGGGAGCGATCCGGCGGGGCGGCTTCTTTCTGAACGCTTCTACGCTTCCACGCGTCGGCCCGACGCCGAGCGGGAGTGCTGAAAATCGCGATTTTTGCGGATTGACAGGGGGACGCGGGGGGGATATACTCGCACCCTTTATTTGCCCCAGTCTGGTCGGCGCCGGGCCGCAGCATGCCGGGCCGATGGGTTTTCACAGGTGTTGCAGAATTGACAAGTAACAGGGTTCTCGGGCGCGGCAGGTCGCGTCGGGGGGGCCCGTACCTCCGTTTTCGGTCGGAATCCTGGACGGCCGGAGATGGCAGGGTCGGACGGAAATTGAATAAAGGAGACGGCAGGAATGGCAAAGAAAATGGTGTACTTTTTCGGGGGCGGCAAGGGCGAGGGCAACGCGGAGATGAAGAATCTCCTGGGCGGCAAGGGCGCCAATCTGGCGGAGATGGCCAGCCTGGGTGTGCCGGTTCCTCCGGGCTTCACGATCACGACCGACGTGTGCGTGTACTATTACCAGAACAAGAAGAAGTATCCCCAGGGCCTGAAAGAGGAAGTGGCCAAGACGATGGCCAAGGTCGAGAAGGTGATGGGCAAGAAGTTCGGCGACCCGAAGAGCCCGCTGCTGATGTCGGTGCGGTCGGGCGCCCGCAAGTCCATGCCGGGCATGATGGAGACGGTGCTGAACGTCGGCCTGACGAGCAAGACGATCCCGGGCATGATCGAGGCCACCGGCGGCAACGAGCGGTTCGTGTATGACGCCTATCGGCGACTGATCATGATGTACTCGGACGTCGTGATGGAGAAGGCCGCGGGGATCGAGCCGCAAGACGACATGGGCATTCGGCGGCAGCTCGAGCACCTGATGGACGGGATGAAGAAGGCCCGCGGCGTGTCGCTCGACACGGAGCTGACCGCGGCCGACCTCAAGGAACTCTGCGGGCAGTTCAAGGTCAAGGTCAAGGACGTGCTCGGCAAGGAGTTCCCGGACGACGCCCAGGCTCAGCTCTGGGGCGGCATCGACGCGGTCTTTGCCTCCTGGAACGGCAAGCGAGCCATCGCCTACCGCCGGATCGAGAACATCCCGGACGAGTGGGGCACCGCGGTGAACGTCCAGTCGATGGTCTTCGGCAATATGGGCGAGGACTCCGCCACCGGCGTGGCCTTCAGTCGCAACCCGGCCACCGGCGACCCGTCGTTTTACGGCGAGTGGCTGGTGAACGCTCAGGGCGAGGACGTCGTAGCCGGCATTCGGACGCCGAACCCGCTCAACGAGGCGACCAAGAGCGAGCAGAACAAGAACCTCGCGTCGCTCGAGATCGCGATGCCGAAGGTGTACAAAGAGCTCGACGGCATCCAGAAGAAGCTCGAAAAGCACTATCGCGACATGCAGGACATCGAGTTCACGATCGAGAAAGGTCGCCTCTGGATGCTCCAGTGCCGCGTCGGCAAGCGCAACGGCCCGGCTGCGGTCCGCATGGCCGTCGACATGCTGAAAGAGAAGCTCATCAAGAAGGAAGAGGCGGTCATGCGCGTGACCCCGGCCCAGCTCGACGAGCTGTTGCACCCGATCATCGACCCGAAGGTCGAGAAGGACCAGAAGGTCCTGGCCAGGGGCCTGCCCGCCGGTCCCGGCGGCGCGACCGGACAGGTCGTCTTCACCGCGGCCGAGGCGGTCGCCTGGGCGAAGTCCGGCAAGAAGGTCATCCTTGTCCGCGAAGAAACGAACCCCGAGGACGTTGAAGGCATGCGAGCGGCCCAGGCCATTCTGACGGCCCGCGGTGGCATGACCAGCCACGCGGCGCTCGTCGCCCGCGGCTGGGGCAAGTGCTGCATCGTCGGTTGCGGCGCCCTGCACGTCGACCTGGCCAAGAAGGAATTCTCCGTCGGCGGCTCGACGTTCCGCGAGGGCGACTGGATCACCCTCAACGGGACCAAGGGCACCGTCTACGGCGGCCAGCTCCCGATGATGGACGCCGGCGAAGAGAACAAGGTTCTCATGGACTTCCTCAAGATCTGCGACAGCGTCAAACGTCTGGGCGTCCGGACCAACGCGGAATCGCCCGCCGACGCCGCCAAGGCCCGCGCCTTCGGCGCCCAGGGCATCGGCCTGTTCCGCACCGAGCACATGTTCTACGGCAAGGGCAGCGACGAGCCGCTCTTCATCCTCCGCAAGATGATCATGTCCAAGACCGCCGAGGAGCGCAAGAAGGCCGTCGACGAGCTGTTCCCCTACGTCAAACGCGACATCAAGGGCACGATGGAAGTCATGGACGGTCTCCCGGTCGTCGTCCGCCTGCTCGACCCGCCTCTGCATGAGTTCGTCCCGCAGGACCCGGACAAGCAGCAGGCCCTGGCCAAGGCTCTGAACATCAGCATGGAGGACTTCACCAGCCGTGCCGAAGGCCTCCACGAGAGCAACCCCATGATGGGGCATCGCGGCGTGCGTCTGGGCATCACGTATCCCGAGGTCACCGAGATGCAGGCCCGCGCCCTCTTCGAAGCGGCCGCCGAACTGCTCAAGGAAGGCAAGAAGCCCTATCCCGAGCTGATGATCCCCGTCGTCTGCGACGCCAACGAGATCAAGCAGCAGCGCGAGATCATCACGAAGGCCTACAAAGAGACCTGCGCCAAGTTCGGTCTTAAGAAGATCAAGCACATGATCGGCACGATGATCGAGATTCCTCGCGCCGCGCTGCTGTCCGGCCAGATCGCCGAGGTCGCCGAGTTCTTCAGCTTCGGCACCAACGACCTGACCCAGATGACCTTCGGCTTCAGCCGCGACGACATCGGCGGCTTCCTGCCCGACTACGTCAGCCAGGGCATTCTCCCGACCGATCCCTTCCAGACCATCGACCAGTCCGGCGTGGGCGAGCTGATCAAGTTCAGCGTCGAGCGCGGCCGCAAGGCGAACAAGAATCTGGAAATCGGCATTTGCGGCGAGCAGGGCGGCGAGCCCGCCTCTGTGGCTTTCTGCCACAAGGTCGGCCTGGATTACGTGAGCTGCTCTCCGTTCCGCGTTCCGATCGCCCGGCTCGCGGCAGCCCAGGCTGCGGTCAGCAAGTAAGCGACGAACGAAACTTGTTGACAACGTCAGGCCAGTCGGTACAATACCAAGGTGCGCCGTCGATCGGGGCGGCGCACCTTGTTCTTTCCGCCGGATCGCCTGCGGATTCGTGGTGAAAGTAGCTCAGTTTGGATAGAGCATTGGATTGTGGTTCCAAGGGTCGCGGGTTCGAATCCCGTCTTTCACCCTGCCAAGCCCCGCTCTCGCGGGGCTCTTTTGGTGTCCCGCCGCGGACAGTCCCTGAGCCGAACGCACGCTCGGACGTGGAAGCGCCGAAGCGTACATGCGTGGATGCGTTCGGAAAGAAATGTCGGGACCGGCAGTCCACGTTCTCGCCTTTGAGCGTCTCTCCCCTCCTTCGTTTCCCCCTCTGCGTCACTGCCAAAGTCTCTCTTCGAGTTGCGGGCGAAGGCCGCGCCGAGAGTTCTGCGGTTCAAGGATTGTGCGTATGCAGGCGGAAGGCGCCGCGGTTTGCGGCGCCTTCCGTGTGGTATTCGGGATGTCAATCCATCTTGAGCGCTTCCAGCCGCTGCTGGGCCTTCTGCACTTCCGGATCGTTCATGTAGGGCGCGGCCTTCATCATGGCGCCCATCATCTTCTTACTCGCTTCCTCCATCCTGCTCTGGATTTTCTTGAGCGGTTCGGGCATGTTCTGATCATTCTCCAGCTCGGGATATTTCTCCTTGAGCTTCTGCATGGCAGGCATGAGTTTCTCCATCTTGTCGACGAACTGATTGGTCGCCTTGGCCACGTCCGGGGCGCCGCCCGCTTTGTCCAGTGCGGCCGCATAGTTTTCGATGAGACCTGCGCACTGGTTGGAGGTCTGCTCGACATCGGCGTACTTTCGGCCCCCGCAGCCGGGAAGAAGGACAATCGCGGTTAACACACATGCCAGGGAAATGACGACGTTCTGTCTCATAAGACGGGTCTCCAACCGGGTCAGGATATCGCATCCGCATCGACCGGGGACGTTCCTCGATCAATCAGGATCCATCGAGATCATAAGTGCCCAGGGACATCTTGCCAAGGGAGAATCCCGGCAATCGCTCACGGGTTTTCACCAGGGGCAAGGGCTGCCGGGGGTGCAGCCGGTCTCTGAGCCCCTCCTTGAGCAGTTGCCGCTGCAGGGGGCGGGATCGGGCAAGAAGAAAAAGGACAAGCCGCCGATGGAATCGCGACAACCCTCGACGCCGGTTCCGGTGGAGCCGGGGTGCTTCTGTTGGGAATGGACAAACCACGCGGCCCGCGGTACGTATAGTAACGGCGGGCTCTCCCGGATGGAGTCTGGCGTTTGGTGAACCGGGCCTGCGACGAAAGGTGGGGTTGACCCGTGAATAGGAGAACGCTGATGAGTAGACTGACTCTCGTCTTGGCCGTCGCCGTCGGGAGCGGGTTGTTTGTCTCGGGCCTCGCAGTCGCGGCGCCCGACCCGGTCAAGACCCTGGCGATCGGGGCTGCGGCCCCCGATTTCTCGCTGCCCGATGTGGACGGGCGATTCCGCAAGCTGTCGGACTACGCCCAGGCCAAGGTCCTGGTGATCGTGTTCACCTGCAACCACTGCCCGACGGCCCAGGCGTATGAGGCCCGGATCGCGAAGCTGGCCGCGGACTACAAGGACAAAGGCGTTGCCCTGGTGGCAATTTCGCCCAACGACCCGCTGGCGGTCCGGCTGGACGAGCTGGGGTATTCGGACGTGAGCGATTCGTTCGAGGAGATGAAGATCCGGGCCAAGGATCGCGACTTCAAGTTCCCCTATCTCTACGACGGCGCCAGGCAGGAGGCCGCCAAGGCGTATGGTCCGGTCGCTACGCCGCACGTGTTCGTCTTCGACGCCCAGCGGAAGCTCCGCTACGTCGGCCGGGTCGACGACAACGAACGAGACCCCAATGCCGTCAAGTCGCACGACGCTCGCAACGCGATCGAGGCGGTCCTGGCGGGCAAATCCGTCCCGGTCGAGACGACCAAGGCGGTCGGCTGCTCGATCAAGTGGGCCGACAAGCGGGAGTCGGCCCGGCAGGCGTTGGAGCAGTGGGCCCAGGAGCCGGTGACCTCCAGCACGATCGGCCTGGACGAGGTCAAGGCTCTGCTCAAGAATGACGGCGAGAAGCTGCGACTGATCAACATCTGGTCGATCTATTGCCCGCCGTGCGTGGCGGAGTTCCCCGAGCTGGTCGAGATCAATCGGATGTACCGCGGGCGGCCCTTCGAACTGGTGAGCGTGAACGTCGACGGCCTGGCGGGGCGGGGCAAAGCCCACATGTTCCTCAAGTCCAAGCAGGCCTCCTTCACCAATTACATCTATAGCGGCGATGCCAACGCCTTGATCTCGACGGTGGACCCGTCCTGGCCCGGCGCGATCCCGTTCACCCTCCTGATCAAGCCCGGCGGAGAGGTCGTCTACAAGCAACTGGGCCGGATCGATCCGCTGGAGGTCAAGAAGGCGATCGTCGAGGTCCTCGGCAGGACGTACAAGTAGCAGGTGGGCGGGCACGACCGATTCATCGCCTTCCAGTTCGCCAGAGTCGGCGACGTAGCCGGCGTCGGTCGAGGCCTGCTCGTCCTGGACCTCGACGGCTGCGAGAGGGCGAAGAAGTCCTCCCCGTCGCCATGATGCTGTGCGGAGCTGTCACGCCTGCTCGTCGTGTGCCCGTCAGGGCATATCTTCTGTTCCTTGTGACAGGGCAGAGAAGATAACGCCTTACGGCGTCACTACGAACCGTCTCGCCGGCACGTGGGTTGACTGGGCCGTCGCGGCGCAATAGACTCCCGGTGTGAATGGATCGGTGAATGCAACATTCGATGGAGGACAAATCGTATGGATTTCACTCCCTGGGGCATCAGAGCCGCGGCGGCTGCCGTAGTGTTGGGCTGTTGCCATCCCCTGGCGATGGGGTCCGATCTGGACGACGCCATCCGCAAGGTCCGCATGGGGACGCTCGTGATCGAGACGACGCCGGGGGCCGAGGTCCGCGTCGAGCAGCAGCGGCATGAGTTCTGGTTCGGGGCGGCGCTGGCCAGCCAGATGTTCGGCGAGAGGGCCAATCCCGAGGTCGCGGCTCAATACAAGAAGGTCTTCCTGGAGAACTTCAACGCCGCGGTCACCGAGAACGCGCTGAAATGGCCCTCCATGGAGCGACGCCAGGGCCAGGTGGACTACTCCGTCGTCGACGCGATCCTCCAGTGGACCGACGAGCACGAACTCCCGCTGCGGGGCCACAACATCTTCTGGGGGATTCGGAACTTCGTCCAGCCGTGGGTCCTTGCCCTGGACGACGCGACCCTGCGCCAGACGCTCAAGGCCAGGGCCCTGGACATCGGCACGCGCTATCGCGGCCGGTTCGCCGAGTACGACCTGAACAACGAGATGATCCACGGCAACTATTACGAGGAGCGTCTGGGCCCGCAGATCACGCGGGACATGGCCGCCTGGGTCCGCCAGGGCGATCCCAACGCCGTCCTCTTCCTGAACGACTACGACATCCTGACGGGCAACCGTTTGAACGATTACGTCGCGCACATCCGCGGCCTGCTGGATCAGGGCGTCCCGATCGGCGGCATCGGCGTGCAGGGGCACCTCCACGGCGACTCCTTTGACCCGGCGGTCCTGCAGGCCTCGCTGGCCAAGCTCGCGGAGTTCAAGCTGCCCATCTGCGTCACCGAGTTCAACTTCCCCGGCCAGCGGTCCAAGTACTACAACCGCCGGGATGCGAAGCTCTCCGACGAGGAGGAGCAGGCCAAGGCGAAGGCCATCGTGGACTACTACCGCATCTGTTTCGCCCAGCCGCAGGTCAAAGGCATCCTGATGTGGGGCTTCTGGGAGGGGGCCAACTGGATTCCGGCTTCGTCCCTGTACCGGCGGGACTGGTCCCCGACTCCGGCGGCCCAGGCCTACCGCGATCTGATCTTCAAGACGTGGTGGACGAGCTGGCAGGGCAAGGCGGACGCGGCGGGCCGGTGCGAGGTGCCTGCGTTCTACGGCCGGCACAAGGTGGTCGCGGGGGGCACGGAGTCGGTCGTCGAACTCAAGAAGGCCGAGGGGACGAAGACCGTTTCGCTCAAGTAGACGGGCATCTCTCGTGGCGGGGACGTGTTCGTGCAGGGGGCAGGTTTGAAACCTGCCTCCACGGGCACACAACGAACGACATCGCCATTGCAGTCGGCAGGCGTTGGCGGTACAGTACCGGCACGTATCGAGGTCCGAAATCCATCGGTTCCGCGGGGCGGCGTGGCCGCCCTTTGTCTGTGCGGGGTGTGGAAATGGCCGAACATGTGCCGACGCGCGACGAAGCGCTGACGTTGCTGAGGCAGTACAACAAGAACGAGGCTCTGATCAAGCATGCCTTGGCGGTCGAGGCGGTGATGCGCTACTGCGCCCGCAAGCGGGGCCAGGACGCCGAATTGTGGGGTCTGGTCGGACTGGTTCACGACCTGGACTATGAGCAGTTCCCCGAGCAGCATTGCCACAAGAGCGGCCGGATCCTCCGCGAGCAAGGCTGGCCCGAGGAATACATCCGGGCCGTGATGTCGCACGGCTGGGGGATCTGCACCGACGTGGAGCCGAGGACTGACCTGGAGAAGACGCTGTACGCGATGGACGAGCTGACCGGGCTGGTCGCCGCGACCGCTCTGGTGCGGCCGAGCAAGAGCGTCCTGGACACGACGGCCAAGTCGGTGAAGAAGAAATGGAAGGAGAAATCCTTCGCGGCCGGCGTCAACCGCGAAGTGATCGAGAAGGGGGCGGCCCTGCTCGGGACCGACCTGAACCAGTTGATCGAGGACGCCATTGCAGGGATGCGGGAAGCGGCCGAGGAGATCGGCCTCAAGGGCGACGGGAATGTACAAGGATTGTGAGAGAACGATGACCGCAAGACGAATCGGACGCACGGGTTCCACGTGCGTCTTTGCCCTTGTCCTCGTCCTGGTTGCAGGCTGCGAGGGGAACAAGAAGGCGGCCTTGACCGAAGAAGAGATTCGGCAGAAGACCTACGCGCCGCTACCGGCCCAGCCGGACGAGATCATCGTCTACGGCGAGAAGATCGCCTGCGACGATGTGATGGCCTCTTCCCTGGACGAGGACGACTCAGGGCCCTCGCTCAAGGACCGGCTCGAAGGTCGGGCCAAGGAAGTCCCGCTCGAACAGTTCATGGCGGAGGCCCGCCCGCTGATTCAACAGCGGCTCAATCGCAACATCATTACGCGAATCGTGCTCTCCAAGCGGGCCCAGCGAGAGTTGGGCACCAAGGCCGACGACACACTGGACAAGATGGCGGAGAAGGAGCTTCGCCGGTTCATCATGGAAGACTACGGCGGCAACGGCGCCGAGGCGGATGCGGCTCTCCAACGTCGCGGCCTGAACCGCACGACCTTCAAGGAGCGCCGCAAACGGGATTTTCTCGCCCAGTACGTGATCGACTCGGCCTACCGGCGGAACCGCCCGGTGACGCTGCGCGAGATCCAGGCCTACTATGACAAGGTGAAGGACCAGGAGTTCTTCCGGGAAGGCAGCCTGCAATTGCGGCTGATCATGCTCGACGTCGCCAAGGTGCAGGTGACGGACCCGAATGAAGACCGTCTCCACGCGGCCCGGCTGCTGGGCGCGGATTTGCGGATGCGGATCGAGGCCGGTGAGGATTTCGGCGAACTGGCGAAGCAGTACTCCCACGATCCCCTGGCCTCTCAGGGCGGTCTGTTGAAACCCAGGAACCCGGACGCGTTCGCTCCGCCGTACGACGTGCTGGCCGCGAAGGCCAAGGGCATGCGGATCGGCCAGGTCGCCGGTCCCATCGACGCGCCCGGACGGGTGTTTCTCATGAAGGTGGAGGCCAGGCAGGACCAGGGCTATCAGCCGTTGTCGGAGGTCCAGGACCGGCTGCGCGACGAGATCCTGCGGGACCGCCGCAGGGCCGCGCTCGAGGAACTGGAAACGGAGATTCGCACCCAGGTGGCCAATGTCGACACGAGCCGGTTCGTCGACTACTGCCTGGAACGCCTTTACCGGCTCGCGCATTGAGGGCATCATTCCTCACCAATTATGGACATCATCGCCCACGGAATCGACTTGGTGGATTTCCCCCGCATCGAGCAGATGATCGAGCGGCACGGGGACCGCTTCGTCGATCGCGTCTTCACCGCGGCCGAGAAGCAGTACGCCGGTTCGCACCGAAACTCCGTCGAGAAATACGCCGGGCGGTTCGCCGCCAAGGAGGCGATCCTCAAGCTCATCGGCACCGGCTGGCGCGGCAGGATCGGCTGGACCGATATCGAGGTGGTCAACGACCCGGCCGGCCGGCCCGAGGTGAGGCTCTCCGGCGAGGTGCAGCAGATCGCTCAGAGACTGCGAATCCGGCAGATCAGCATCAGCATTACGCACACGGCCAATTTCGCGATCGCCTCGGCCGTCGCACTGGCTGACTCGAATGAACCAGAACGACTTTGATTGCATCGTCATCGGAGGGGGGCACGCAGGCATCGAGGCGGCCCACGCCGCGGCGAGGATCGGGGCACGCACCTGCCTGCTGACCCTGAGCAAGGCCACCATCGGCAAGATGAGCTGCAACCCCGCCGTCGGCGGTCTGGCCAAGGGCCAGATCACACGCGAGGTGGACGCCCTCGGCGGCCTGATGGGTCTGGCGATCGACGCCACCGGCATCCAGTTCCGCATGCTCAACCGCTCGAAGGGCCCGGCGGTCCAGTCGCCCCGCGCCCAGGCGGACAAATACAAATACCAGGACTACATGCGGGCGAAGCTGGAAGAGACGCCGAACCTGACCATTGTCGAAGCGATGGCCGCCGAGATTCTGGTCGAAGACCGGCGGGTTCGCGGCGTCCGATGTACCGACGGTTCCGTGTTCTCAGCTTCCGCCGCGATCATCACGACCGGCACCTTCCTTCGCGGCATGATGCACATCGGGACCGAACAGTTCCCCGGCGGACGGCTGGACGAACCGGCCGCGGACGATCTTTCGGCCAGTCTGGAGCGTCTGGGCCTGGAAGTCCTGCGCCTCAAGACCGGCACCCCGGTCCGACTCGACACGAGCACCATCGACCTGGACCGGCTCGAATCGCAGCAGGGCGATCCGGACCCTGTCCCGTTCTCCTTTCTGAACGATCGGATCGACCGCCCTCAGGTCCCGTGCTGGATCACGTACACCAACGAGCGGATCCACCAGCTCATTCGCGACAACCTGCACCGGGCTCCGCTCTACACCGGCCAGATCAAGTCCGTCGGCCCGCGGTATTGCCCGAGCATCGAGACCAAGATCATGCGGTTCGCGGACAAGGACAAGCACCAGGTGTTCCTGGAGCCCGAGGACGAGGCCCGCACGACGATCTACTGCAACGGCATCAGCACCTCGTTGCCCAGGGACGTGCAGGAGCAGATGCTCAAGCTCATGCCGGGCACGGAGCGCGCCCGCATCGTTCACTACGCGTACGCGATCGAGTATGACTATTGCCCGCCGGTGCAGTTGCAGCCGAGCCTGGAGACCCGCAAGATCGCGGGCTTGTTCCTGGCCGGGCAGATCAACGGCACCAGCGGCTACGAGGAGGCCGCCGGGCAGGGCATCCTCGCCGGGATCAACGCCGCCCGCAAGCTCCAGGGCGAAGAACCGCTCGTCCTGCGCCGCGATCAGGCCTACATCGGCGTGATGGTCGACGATCTGCTCACCCGCGGGATCGACGAGCCGTATCGCATGTTCACCTCGCGGGCCGAGCACCGCCTGGCCCTCCGCTCCGACAATGCGGACCGCCGCCTGACGCCCATCGGCATCTCGATCGGCCTTGTCCAGCCGGACCGCCGGCAGAGGTTCCAGACCAAGCTCGACGCTATTGCCAGGCTGAAGGCACATCTGAAAGCCACGCGTGTCGAGGGCGTGACTCTCTGGGACTTGCTTCGCCGCCCGGAGGGTCTTACGCAAGACGCACTTCGCACGACGCACGACGACTTCGCCGCCTGCAGCCGCGAGATTCTGGAAGCGATCGCGATCGACGCCAAGTACGAGGGCTATCTCGCCAAGCAGGAGAGACTGGCCGGCGTGCAGCGAGATCTGGACGAAAAACGGATCCCCGCGGGCGTGGACTACGAGAGGATCGCCCACCTCCGCGCCGAAGCGAAGGAAAAGCTGATCGCCTTCAGACCCGCCACTCTGGGCCAGGCCTCGCGTCTGAGCGGGATCACCCCGGCCGACATCACGGTTCTGCAAGTCCACCTCAAGAAGAACGAGCGATGAGGACCCGACCAGTTCGGTCCCTGCCCTGACACTTGCGGATTCGGCCCTTCTGTGTGATCCAGAGCCTGTCGGCAATAGGGTTCTTCTCCATGCCGGCGACGCCTTGTTCCAGGACCGTCAGCGCGTCGTGGCCGGCGGATCAAGAGGCGGCATCGCGGAGGACCTCAGGATATCCGCCGTGACGGACTCTTGCAGGGAATCCGATTCGCTGGACGGGCGAAGCCGGATCCGGTACGCTGTATGCATGTTGGATCTGTCCGAGAATGCCTACAACC
>JAAYVJ010000718.1 GCA_012517265.1 Planctomycetota bacterium
CACCGCCCCGGTCGGGCAGACCTGCCCACAATTGTTGCAGCTCGGCTCGCAGCCCGACCAGTCCGCGACCACCTTCGGCGTCCAGAGAGCGTTGAATCCGTGTTCGAAGCCCGCCGGCTGCAAGACGTTGTTGGGACAGACTCCGCTGCACGTCCGACACGATGCGCAGTCCAGGGGGCGGGTCGAGAAGTCATTGCTGATCGCGCCGAACGCACACGCATCGACGCATCGGCCGCACCGGACGCACTTCTCCGTCACTCTGCGTTCCCTCAGACGCAGCAGGTTGCACAGAGAGAAGAAGGCCCCTGTGGGGCACACGCATCGACACCAGAACCGTCGGCCCAGGGAGGCCAGGCCGAGCATCAACGCGACGAGCGAGATCGACAGCACGTGGCCGGCATTCATCGGTGGAACCAGGTACCAGCCCTTCCACAACCCCATCTGGACCGGCGAGGGCGCAAAGAGCATCACGCGAGTCAGGACGGGGATCGCCGCGACAAATCCTGACAGCAGCACACCACAAACGGCGGCGATCATTACGACGGCCAGGAGGCAGTATCTCGTGTGCGTCCACCAGCCCGCTCGCTCGCTCCGGAGCAATCGGACTCGCTTGCCGAGAAGCCAGTCGAAAACGTCAAAGAGCGTGCCCAGTGGGCACACGTAGCCGCAGAACGCGCGAGGCAATAGCAGAGATGCCAGGATCACGCCAGCCGCGACCACCAGGGACCAGACCGGCATCCGCGACGCGATGGCGGTCGTAACGCTGACCAGCGGATCGAGAACGAGGAACAGTTCGGCGTCGACGATCTCCCTGGCCCCAAAGGCCTCCGCATATTGCTTCGAACCGTACGGCCAGCACACCCAGAAGAACAGGACCAGAAATCCGACCAGACACGCGGTCTGGATCAGCCGCCGGACAGGCGAAGCCGCCCAACTCGGCCCCAGGATTTTCAGCGTCCGTGCGAGCCCCACGTCCCTGCTCACGACCCGCCCGCCTTCCGCATGGCGCCGGCCAGGGCCTTGGCCGTGGCGTTGAGGATCGCCTCGGAGGTCATCGTGGCGCCAGTGACGGCGCCCACGCCCTTGACGCTTTGCCTGGCGACGATCTGCTTCGGCGTGTCGGTCAGCGCCGAGTAGAACTGCTTCTCCTGGTGCTTCGTGACACGCACCGCCTGGATCTTCCCGCCCTTGACCTCGACCTCGACATGCAAAGGGCCAGCGTACGCGATGCTGTCCGCGGTGTACGCGCCGTCCGGGACCTTCGCAACATCCAGCATGTCGAACAGTTGAATGGCTTCGATGCTGGCCTGCGCCCGCTCCTTTCCCTTCTTGACATCGCCTTCCCGGCCCTGCGCGTCTATCGCGGCGGAGGCCTTGCGGTAATATGCCAGTGCGTCCTCATAGCGGCCCGCAAGACGACACGCGTCCCCGGCGGCCAGGTACGCAACCGTGGGCATCCCCGCCGAAGCCTTCTCCTCGGCCAGTTTCAAGGCCTTGTCGAAATCCCCCATGTCCGCCCAGAGCTTGATCAGGGCGCCATGGCGGGTGTAGTCGGTCGGAACCTGGGAGAGC
>JAAYVJ010000719.1 GCA_012517265.1 Planctomycetota bacterium
ATTACGTCAACGTCTCTTTTGAGGACCAACGGACATGGACAAGAAGATCGCAAGGCAGGGACAGGACAGCAAGCTGTCTCGTCGTGATTTCGTGGGCGCCGCGGCGGCGGTCGCCGCGTTTACTGTTGTGCCCCGGCACGTCCTGGGCGGCGCGGGCAACACGGCCGCCAGCTCGAATTTCGGCTACTCGGGTCCGTTCACCGAGACGGTCGTCATGGACAACCTGGCCGTGTTGCATCCGGAGAAGGTGCTGCTCTGGGACGGCGAGAACAAGAAGGTCACCAACGGCGAACAGGCGAACGCCTTCGTGCGGTCGCAGTTCCGCGCTGGATGGTCCCTGTAAAAAGAGAATTTTATTGTTCAGAAGTAAAGGAGCCAAGCTCATGGCAAACATCACACGTCGTCAATTCCTGGGGACCGCTGCCGCGGCAGGAGCCGTCAGCGCCGTCAGTTTCCCCAAGATGATCCGGGCCCAAGGGCTCAATGAGAAACTCCAAGTCGGATTCGTCGCGGTAGGTGGGCGGGCGGGCGCCCACACCGAAGCGTCGTACAAAGCCGGTCTTCAGTGTGTCGCCTTCGCCGAGGTCGACAAGACCCGATGGAATGGGGTCACGGGCAGGCAGGGCTGGGAGCAGGCCAAAGGGTACACCGATTGGCGGAAGCTCTTCGAGAATCACGGCAAGGAGCTGGACGTGGTCTTCGTGGCCACCCCGGACCACAGCCACTTCGCTCCGTCGATGACCGCCGTGTCCATGGGCATTCATTGCTACACCGAGAAGCCTTTGACCTGGTCGGTCCGCGAGGCGCAGCTTTTGGCCGCCGCCTATGCCAAGAACCCCAAGGTCGTTACTCAGATGGGCAACCAGGGACACGCCGGCGAGGGCTGGCGTCAGGCGTACGAATACGTCAAGGCCGGCGCCGTGGGCGAGGTCACCGAATTCCACACCTGGACGAACCGCCCGATCTGGCCGCAGGGCGGCAACCGTCCGGAAGGATCGGATCCGGTTCCCGAGACGCTGGACTGGGAATCCTGGATCGGACCGGCCCCGATGCGTCCCTACAAGGGCAACAGAACCTATCATGATTTCGCATGGCGAGGTTTCGTCGATTTCGGTTCCGGCGCCCTGGGCGACATGGCCTGCCACACCACCGACGGCATCTACTCGATCATGGAGCCGGGCTACGCCGCCACGGCCGAGCCGTACATCATGACGGGACCCGTGACGGACATGTGGCCGTCGGGCATGATCATCAAGAGCACGTATCGCCCCAAGAACGGTCAGCGTGGCTTTCGGACGTTCTGGTATGAGGGCAACGACGGAGCCGGCAGGCCGCTCATGCCGGTGCCGCCGGAGGAACTCGCCAGCAAGGGACGTCCGATGAATCTGCCCAGGACCGGCAATCTGATCTACGGCACCAAGGGCAAGCTGCTGGTGGAAGGGGACTACTGGGAGCGCGTGCGGCTGCTCCCCCTGGAGCGGCATAACGAATTCGGCGAGCCCCCAAAGCTGCTCGAACGTTCGCCGGGCCATCACGAGGAGTTCTTCATGGCCTGCCGAGGCGAGAAGCCGCGGGAGTTCAGCCGGTCCAACTTCAGCTACTCCGGTCCGATGACCGCCAATATCCAGCTCGGCAATCTCTGCGCCCGCGCGGGCAAGAAGCTCGAACTGGACGAGGACGGCAAAATCACCAACGATTCGAAGATCAACGACTTGGCCTGGCGCGAGCCTCGCGCGGGTTGGGGTCCGCTGGAGATGAAGGTCTAGGCAAGTCACGTAGCAGCTCTCTGTTGAGTCACGCATGAGAGGTTTTGTGTTATGACAACGTCAGGCGATTCAAAACAGGTCAAGCGTGGTTGCGACCTGTCACGCCGGGAATTCGTGGGGGCCGCGGCAGTTGCCGCGGCCTTCACTTTCGTTCCCAAGCGGGTCCTCGGCGGAGCCGGCCGGGATTCGGCCAACAACAGGCTCAACATCGCCGGCATCGG
>JAAYVJ010000132.1 GCA_012517265.1 Planctomycetota bacterium
GACCGCAGGGTGTTCTGCGTCAACTGGAGCTGGTCCTCCAGGGCCCGGACCCGGTCCTCGACCGAGTCCGACTTTCGCTTCTGGCCGTACATCAAACCCGTCTGCACAAGTTCCCACAAAACGCCCATGGCGGTCACTCCTCACTGGTCATCGCAATCGCCCGATAATCGACGCGGGCAAAGCACCATCCGACGTGCTCCGGCCCGGCCGCACTTTCCATAAGTCAAGGCCGACCAACATGTTATCCCGCAGAACGCCCGGGGACAAGGCCGCGGCCAAAAAGACCGCGAATTGGCGACTGACGCTTGTGGCCTGCGTTGGAATCTGGTATATTACCGCTCTTTCAGCGCACCCCCTGCGAGGTTGTCCGGCGGTGGTTCGCCCCGGGGGACGCGAAGCGTTCTTTTCAGGAGTCGGTGACATGAGTGTCTCCATCGAGGATACCCGCAAACAAACCCTGCCCACGCTCAAGGAGCTCATCCGAACCGGCACGGTCACGCTGGACCAGGCGAAGGACTGGCTCCGAACCATCTACGAGATCCGGTTCTTCGAGGAGAAGGTCTACGACCTGCTGGGCCAGAACATCATCAAAGGCGCCTCGCACCTCTACGCCGGCCAGGAAGCGGTGGCCACCGGCGCCATTGCGGCCATGGAGCGGGGCGACGTCATCGGCTCGACCCACCGAGGCCACGGCCATTGCGGCGCGGTCGGCAACAAGTACGCCAACAGCGAGCAGGAACGCCAGGCCCACTGGAACGCCATGATGGCCGAGTTGATGGGCAAGGAGACCGGCTACTGCAAGGGCCGCGGCGGTTCGATGCATATCGCCGAGGTCGAGCGTCAGAACAACCTGGGCTCCACCGGCATCGTCGGCGGCAACCAGCCCCCGGCCGTCGGCGCGGCGCTGGCCGAGAAGTTCAAGGGCACCGGCAAGGTGGTCCTGTCCTTCTTCGGCGACGGCTCCACCAACACCGGCACCTTCCACGAGTCCATGAACATGGCCGCGACGCTCAAGGTGCCGCTCGTGGCGATCATCGAGAACAACCTGTATGGAATGAGCGTCCCGTTCTCCGGAAGCGAAGTCGAAGGCACGCGATGCGCCAGCAGCATCGAGGACATCGCGGTCCGGTCCGTCGCCTACAATGTCCCCGGCATGATCGTCGACGGACAGGACACCGTCGCGGTCTTCCTCGCGCTGCGCAAGGCGATCGAGCGGGCCCGCAAACAGAACGAAATGACCATGGTCGAGTGCAAGACCTACCGCTGGTACGGCCACAGCCGCAGCGACCCGCGGGCCTATCGCACCAAGGCCGAGGAGAAGGCCTGGCACGAGAGGGACCCGATCACCGTCCTGCGCAACCGGCTCGCCGGCGACGGCCTGTGCACCGAGCAGGAGCTGGACGCCATCAAGGACAAGGCGTTCCGGACCATCGAGGACGCGACCCAGTTTGCGATGGAGAGCCCGCTGCCCAACGGCGCCGACGTCGAGAAGGACGTGTACGTCGATGAGATCTATCCGGCTCAGGTCATCGAGAACGAGAAGAACACGGCCGCCAAGGTCCGCGAAGCCACTGCGGCGTTCGAAAAGATCGTCGCCACCTGCGGCGCCAAGACCAAGAAAGAGGCCGCCGAGATCGCCAAGGCCCAGATCAAGTCCCAGTTCGGAATGGACGTGGTGAACATCGCCGGCGCGGTGGTGGCGGCCCAGGCTGAGGAGATGCGGCGCGACAAACGCGTCTTCGTCTTCGGCGAGGACGTCGGCCTCTACGGCGGCGCGTATCAGGCCACGCGCGGCCTGCTGGAAGAGTTCGGCAAGGACCGCGTCATCGACACCGCGATCTCCGAGGCGGCCATTACCGGCGCCGCGATCGGCGCGGCCCTTCGCGGCATGCGGCCGATCGCCGAGATCATGTATGTGGACTTCCTGACCATCGCAATGGACCAACTCGTCCATGTGGGCGCCTACAACCGCTACATGTTCGGCGGCAAGGCCAAGGTCCCGATGGTCCTTCGCACCGAGGGCGGCGTCGGTCGCTGCATCGCAGCCCACCACTCCGAGAGCCTCGAGGCCTGGGTGATGCACACGCCGGGCCTGTACGTCGTCATGCCTTCGACCCCGTACGACGCCAAGGGCCTGCTCAAAGCCGCGATCCGCAGCGAGAACCCGGTGGTCTTCATCGAGCACAAGGCCACCTACGGGCAGACCGGCCCGATCCCGACGGAAGACTACATCATTCCGCTGGGCGTGGCCGACATCAAGCGGCCGGGCAACGACGCAACGATCGTCAGCTACAGCCGCATGGCGATGCGGGCCCTGGAGGCCGCCAAGGTTTTGGCCGACAAGCACGGCATCGACGTCGAAGTGATCGACCTGCGCACGCTCAAGCCGCTGGACATCAAGACGGTCGCCGAGTCGGTCCGCAAAACCGGCCGGCTGATCACGCTGAGCGAAGGCTTCGGCTGGTGCGGCACCGGCCGCGAGATCACGGGCCAGTACATGGAATACGACTTCGGCGACGGCACCCGCGGATTCGACTACCTCGGCGCCCGCCCGATCAACCTGGCGGCCCGGGACGTGCCCCCGCCGATGAGCGAGCCGCTGGAGGAGGCCAGCATTCCGGGCATCCAGCAGATCGTCGAGGCGGTCAAGCAGTCCGTAGGACAGTGAAAGGACGCTGGATAGCGGACGATCATCCAGTATCCATCATCAATCACCAATGCAGGAGTAGAGCATGGCCAAAGAGATCAATCTGCCGAAACTCGGGCAGACCATGGAAGAAGGCACCGTCGTCAACTGTCTGGTCAAGGTCGGCGACGAAGTGAAGAAAGGCGACGTGATCTTCGAGATCGAAACGGACAAGGCCACGCTGGAGATGGAGTCTCCCGGCAACGGCTTCGTCAAGGTCATCCTCGCCCAGTTGAATCAGACGCTGCCCGTCGGGGCGACGCTGATGATCATCGGCGACAAGGACGAGCAGGTCACGGCCGCCGCAACTCCGGCAAGCCCGGCGCCGGCCGCAGCGACGCCCGCATCTGCGCCCGCCGCCCCCGCCCCTGCGGCCGAGCCCCAGCCCGCCAAGCCGGCAGGCAGGATCATGGTCTCGCCGCGGGCCAAGAAAATGGCGGAGGACCTGGGCGTCGATCTGGCGACCGTCAGGGGCACCGGCCCGGCCGGCAAGATCACCGAGGCCGACATCAAGGCCGCCGCGGAGGCCAGGCCCGCCAAGGCCGCCCCCGCCGCCAAGCCGGCCGCCGTCACCCCGGTGGCCGAGGCCAAGCTCGGAGCCACCATCCAGGTCAACCGTCTTCAGCGGATCACCGCCGAACGGATGCTCAAGTCCAAGCAGGAGATCCCCTGCTTCTATCTGACCATTCGCGTGGACATGACGGACCTGGTCGCGGCCCGCGCGAAGATGAACGAGACGAGCCCGGTAAAGGTGGCCTTCAACGACTTCATCATGAAGGCGGTCGCCACCGGGCTGGAGAAGTACCCGATCATGACCGGCCAGCTCGTCGGCAACGCGATCAAGCTGGCCGACGCGATCCACATCGGCCTGGCGATCTCCGTCCCAGACGGCCTGGTCGCCCCGCTGGTCAAGGACGTGAACAAAAAGGACGTCCGCCAGATCGCCCGCGACAGCCAGGCGCTGATCGAGCGGGCCCGCGGCGACAAGCTGGACATGTCCGACCTCGAAGGCGGCTGCATCACGGTGACCAATCTGGGCGGCTTCGGGATCGAGTCGTTCATCCCGATCGTCGTTCCCGGCCAGTGCAGCATCCTGGGCGTCGGCCGGATCGCCGATACCTGCGTGCCGGACAACGGCAACATCATGGTCCGCAAGATCATGAGCATGACCCTCTCGGTCGACCACAAGGTCGCCAACGGCGCCTACGCGGCCCAGTTCCTGGACCTCGTCAAGAAGACGCTGGAGAACGCGGCAGGATTTGCTATTTAAGTTGGAAAGGATCTTCTTCATGGCCAAGAGAGCTGAAGCGACGAGACTACCGGCGATCCGCAAGGCGACGCCGAAAGTGCCCGTCATTGGTGTGTTCGCGACGAGCGATCCGCGGATCGACGAGGACAGCCGCAAGCGGTGTCAGAACATCGCACGCCTGGCTGC
>JAAYVJ010000720.1 GCA_012517265.1 Planctomycetota bacterium
GGATACGCCTCGCGGGCGCGGGCCGCGTAGGCGAGGAGGGGTCGAGCCGGCCGCAAACCCGTGGTCCCGCCGGGACTGTAGACGTCGGCCTGCCGGCGGTTGCCCATCGAGGCATAGTCGTTCAGCCGGGAATCGATGCAACCGGAGGTGATGCCCCAGAACAGCCGCGGCGCGCCCAGCGAGCGGAACGGGTCCACGCTCCGCCAGTCCGGCTGCGCCAGGATCGCGACGCGGTGGCCCAGCTTCTCGAGCCATCGGCCGATCAGAGCCACGCCGAAGGACGGGTGATCCACATAGGCGTCGCCCGTGATAAGAACGACGTCCGGCCGGTCCCAACCCCGGCGGGCCATCTCTTCCCGCGTCGTCGGCAGGAATTGCTGCGTATTGTTCAAGTCAACCATCCGGAGATTCTATCGACAGCCAGGCCGCGCGCATAGCGGTCGGTCCTCTTCAAGACATTCAACCGTCTTCTCTGGTAGATACGCAGGGAATCGCGAGACGTTCCGGCCACGGAGGGGGTCGAATGGCGATCCTGTACATCAATCCGGATTCGAGATATCATGGACGTGTCCGGTCCGACGAGGCAAGGCGGCGTCGAATCGGGGTTGTCGCTGGACTGCAGAATCGGAACCCGACTGGAGAGGAACGACCGAACGTGAAGCCGCGAACCGCATACAAACTGACCGCCGGAGCGATGAGCGTCGTGAACTGGCTCCGCGCGAACGTCGATCTGTTCATGCTGCTCGGGATGGCGATCGTGGTCGCCGCCGGATGGCTGGCGGCCGAACTGGCAGACGAGGTGCTCGAAGGCTCCGCGCAGAAATATGACGAATGGATCCTCCGGCATCTTCGCACGCCCGGCAGCATGACCGACCCCATCGGGCCCAAATGGTTCGAGGACCTGTGGCGGGACGTCACCTCGCTGGGCAGCTTCGCCGTGTTGACGCTCGTGTCGATCGCCTGCGGTGGATACCTGCTCATGCAGAGACGCCGCCGCACGCTGGCCTTTCTGGCGGTCGCGACGCTCGGCGGCCTGGGCGTTTCGCTACTGCTCAAGAACGCTTTCGCCCGCCCCCGGCCGGAGTTCGCCTCCGACGCCACCTACGTCCTGACCGCCAGTTTCCCCAGCGGGCATTCGATGCTCTCGGCGATCGTGTACCTGACCTTGGGCGCGCTCCTGGCCAGGACGAGCGGCCGGTACCGCCAGAAGGTGTACTTCGTCGCGATGGCGATGGTCGTCACCCTGCTCGTGGGCTTCAGCCGCGTCTACCTCGGCGCGCACTACCCCACCGACGTCCTGGCCGGCTGGAGCTTCGGCCTGATCTGGGCCCTGCTCTGCTGGCTCGTCGCCCGGTTCCTCCAGAAACGAGGCGCGATCGAGCCGCCCGCGAAGTCAACGTCCGCGACTGGGACGTGGGCCTGCACGTCGTTTTTGTCAGCAAGCAGCACCACGACCTCTACCAGAAGGCCCCCGATCACCTGAAGTTCATCGACCTGAACCAGCAGAACTGGAAGACCGTCCGCGTCTACGACACCTGGATCAGATAGCCGGCCGGGGGAGGCGGCATCACTCCCACAGCGAGGTCAAATGTGCCCTTCACCTTGCACGACCATTCCCCCATTGTCTGGGATTCGGGCTCTCGTCGGACTCGTCCCATCCCCGGCGGATGCCCGGCGTGTCGCCCTCGTCCGGCTCCCAGTCGAGACAGAATCTGCCTTCAGACGCCGAACAACTTCTCCCGGAAGATGAAAAACACAGCCCCCAGGATGCACAGGCCCGCCCAGAGGTAGTCCCAACGGAACTGCTCCTTCATGTACAAGATCGAGAACGGCACGAAGACCGTCAGCGTGATGACCTCCTGCAGGATCTTGAGTTGGCCGAGGTTGAGGGCCTCGTGCCCGATCCGGTTGGCCGGGACCTGGATCAGGTACTCGAAGAACGCGATGCCCCAACTGATCACAGCCGCCAGGATCCACGGCTTGTGAGCCAGATTCTTCAGATGCCCATACCAAGCGAACGTCATGAACACATTGCTGCAACACAGCAGAAACGCCGTCGTCACAATCACGCGCATACGCACCTTTCGCACAGAACGCACACGACTCGAACGGACGGCCCATCCCGGCCGCCAACCGCCCAGGCATTATACCATCGGAGAGACACCAGGAAAGCCATCCCCCATGTCTGTGACGCCGTGAGGCGTTATCTTGGCGAGTTGGAAGTGTGAAGTTCCATGTTTAAAGACGGAGAAGAGCCGAGACGCCTGCTCTCTTGCTCGCCACTTGACACTTCAAACTTCAAGCTACTCCCGATATGCCCTGACGAGCACACTGCGAGCAGCACGCCGAACGCACCGGTTCAATCCTTCTTCGCCTTCGTCGCCCAGGCGACTTTGTCCAGCGAGGGGGGATCGTAGGTTGCGAGCTGGTCCAGCAGGACGTCGGGGGAATCCGCCACGAGCATCAGCTCGCGGTGGACCGGGTGGATGAAGCCCTCGGCGACCGCGTGGTCGATGAAGCGGATCAGATGGTCGAAGTAGCCGTGGGTGTTGAGCAGGCCGCATGGCTTGGCATGTAGCGAGAGTTGGGCCCAGGTCAAGGCCTCGAAGAACTCTTCCGCGGTGCCGTAGCCGCCGGGCATGGCGATGAAGGCGTCCGACAGATCGGCCATCTTCGCCTTTCGCACGTGCATGGTCTCCACGACGTGCAGCGCCGTGACGCTGTTCAGGGCCAAGCCCTTCTCCTCCAAGTGCCTGGGGATGACGCCGATGGCCTCGCCCCCGCCTGCCAGAACCGTCTCGGCCAGCACGCCCATCATTCCGATCCGCCCCCCGCCAAAGACCAGCCCGATCTTTCGCTCGACGAGCGCGCGTCCCAGAGCCCGGGCGGCGTCGGCATAGCCGTCGTGCCCGCCCACCCCGCTGCCACAATAGACACAAACGCGTTTCATCAGTGATTCGGGATGATCGAGTATTGATTATTGGGCTGTCGCCCATGCCGGAGATCGACGCGAACGCACGCGGTTCGGTTCTCCCTGGCCGGATCGACAGTCTATGTTTGCTGGACCCCATTGTCAAAGGCGAGATCCGGCGCGTTCACTGCGTCCAACGGCGTCTTGAGCATTCGCAGCAGGAAGGGCCAGATCGCCAGAACCACCGCCGGCGTCGCCACCGCCAACGTGCCGAAGACGTGCAGAGGGTGGCGCCACGAGGCCGTCACGATCTTCATGCAGACGGCTCCCACCATGAAGTGGTAGAAGACGATGAACGCGGACGCCGAGCCAATGTCCGTGCGGACCTGTTCCAGGATCAGATGATTGCTCAGCGGCCGGCTCATTCCGCA
>JAAYVJ010000133.1 GCA_012517265.1 Planctomycetota bacterium
ACGATTCACCTACATCGCGCCGACCTGCCAGGTGGGGGACAAGCGTTCGGTGGATCGTCGTTACTATATCAGCCGCCTTCGTCAGGCGACACCGGAGTTCCTGCTGCGCAAGGACAAGACCTACAACGTGGGCATCAAAACCAAGGCCAAAGCCTTTTCTTGGGGTCCCCAGTATCTTCTCGACATCTTGATCCAATAGTACATGCAATTGCCCTGATCCCTCGGATCAAGTCGGGAGATGTCGGGTCAATCCTCCGATTCCGTTCAACAAGGGGTTTTATCGAGCCGATATTTGGGGCGACGCGCGAACGGCCCAGATCGGACGTGTCGATAGGCCATTCGGGGGCGATAATCCCCCGGCGTAGGCGGGTGCCACCAGAGAAGGCAGACTCGACGCCAGAGTCTGTGGGCCCCGACGAGAAGACGATTTCAGCGGGCCGGCAAGCTGATGCGGAGGTTACATTTGCGGACGTACCGGTTGGGTCGGGCATCTGCGAGCCGAATGATCCGCGGGCATTGACAGCCTGCGAAGGTCTTGTTAAGATGGGAAGGATACATAATAAGGGGTATTGCGAAAGGATTTCTGTGTCGCCGGCCGGACCGGCCCATCCTCGACCCTGTTCAAGGGATGTCGGTTCTTCTTCATGGCCCGGCGTAGCACCGCAGGATGCGTACTTCAGGCTGACCTCCGGGGCCCCGGCAGGCTTTTGCCTTGCGCGGCCGACGGTGGGCAACGAATAGTCAGGATGCCGCAAATATGATGGGATCAAGTATCTGGGTGGGCTCTACTATGAAAACCAAGATCCAGCAGATGACCGCGAGACGCGTGGTGGTGGCCGCCGCTTTGGTGATGATGGCCGCCGCGGGGATTGTCCAGGCCAAGTCGATGTATGTGGTCGCCAAGATCATCAACTTCGACGCGCCGATTCCGGTCCACGTGTACGACATCGGGCCTGACGGCCTGCTTACCTATCAGACCGAGTTCGGCGCTCCCTTCATCGGCTCCGGCATGGTGGGCATTTGCATGGATTCCGACACCGGCTACCTCTTCAGCACCTACGAGGATTCCGGGTTCATTCTGGTGACCACCGCCGCCACCCTGGAAAAACGCGCCGTCCTGAACATCTCCGGCGCCAGGAACCTGGCCGGCACCGTGTACGACCACCAGAAGAAACTCTTGTATTGTTCCGAAATGGGCAACGAGACGCTGCACGTCCTGACCTGGAACTCTCTCACCGGCAAGGTTACCCCCGTTGTGGGGTCGCCGTTTGCGCTCAAAGGTGCGTCGATCTACGGCATCGCTCTGGACGAGTACAGCGATCTCTTGTACGTCGCCAGCCCCAGCCAGGGAATCGCCGTCTACAGCACGGACGACTGGAGTCTGGTCCGGACAGAGCTGGCCGAGGCGATCGCCATCAGCATCGCGGTCGATCCCGAGCGAGACTACCTCTACTATGGCGGCGGCTACGCGGAGAACTTCAATCTGACCCGACGGAACATCTCGACGTGGGCCAAGAAGGAAGTGCTGGTCGATCCGAACGGCGGCGTCATGGGTCTGGGGGTCGATCCCGACACCGGACTGGTCTACATCACCACAGGGCGCGAAAATCGGCCCGGCGGCAAGGATCTGATGGTCTACACCCCCGAGCTGGAGCGGCTCCAGACGATCGAAGACATCGGTCGCCCGACGGGCTTGGCCATCCCTTACCACAACACCACGTTCAATCCGTTGCACCTGGCCAAGACGGTCAAGAACCCGTTGGGGGGCAAAGCCAACGACGACGGGCTCTTCTACGTTGTGATCGGCGACCCGGTGACCTATACGATCACGTTCGACGACGGCGGGCTCAACCCGGCCGAGGTGTCCGTAGTGGACAAACTGCCGGCCGAACTGATGTTCGTCAGCGCCACCGGCCAGGGCACTTACGCCCAGTATGACAGCTCCAGCCATACGGTCACGTGGACGAATCCCCCTCTGACGACGGGCGTGACTTCGACCTTGGAGGTCGTCTGTCGGGTTCGGTCCGACACGGCGGCCGGGCAGATCATCACCAACCGAGTCACCATCGACAGCGACAAGACGCCGCCGGCGACGATCAGCACCGGCGCCGTGGCGACCGCGGCGACCTACAATCCGCTCAACCTTCGTAAGACGGTGGTCTCCCCCGCCTCCGACGGCAGCTCGACCCTATACGCCCGTCCCGGTCAGGAGGTCACGTACCGCATTCTGTTCGATAACAAGGACAATGACCGCGCGGCAAGCAATGTTGTGATTATCGACATTCTCCCACAGGCCGTGGAATTCGTCAGTGCCACCGGCGACGGCCGCTACGGCGCCTACGACCGCACCACGCACACCTACACGTGGACCTACGCGTCTCTGGAAGCCGGCGCTTCCGGCAGCGTGGACTTGGTGGTTCGCCTGTCCGAGAACGCCACGCCGGGGGCGGTCATCACGAACAGGGCCACGATCAGGAGCGCTCAGACGCCCGACACGAACAAGGGGACCGACATCACGGTGGCCTACGAGCCGCTGGAGGTCGCCAAAACCGTGCTGAATCCCAGCGGCGGCGTAGATGATCGCGGCCGGCCGTGCGTGAGCGCCGGCGCGAAGATCGTCTACCAGATCACGCTCCGCAACCCGTCGAAGGACGTAGCCATCAGCCAGATCGTGATCACCGACGAAATGCCGCCGGAGATCACATTCGTCACCGCGGACGGCAACGGGGACTACGGCTACTATGACTCGATCACACACACGTTCACCTGGAACTATTCGCTGTTGACGGCCGGCGCCGAGGCGAGTCTGAAGCTGGAAGGATACGTGAGCGAGGCGGTCGAGCCCAACACGGTCCTGGTCAATGCGGTCACGGTCACCAGCAAGCAGGCCGCTCCCAGCCGGGCCCGGGCCGACGCGGTCATTTGCGCCCGCGCGATCGAGGCGCAGATGTTCCTCAAGCCGACGATCATCTGGCGCAACCAAACGCAGGCCACGCCCGATCTGATGGTCGTCGTGCACCTGCCCGAAGGCTACGGCATGGGGATGGTTGCCGAGACACCGCTGGTCCTGACCCCGGGCAACGTGCAATCCTCGACCCCGAAGATCTACGGGACCAGCCAGCAGGGCAAGATCCTGTGCTTCTTCGACACCGCTCCTCTTCTGGCGGCCACCCAAGGTTTTGGCGAGTTCGACATCGAAGTCACCGGGAAGCTCACCAACGGGCGGTCCTTCGTCTGCAAGGGCAAGGTGGCGATCATGAGGTTTGGCGGTCCGTGACCGACCGTTCGGCCGGCGGACAAGGCGGGTCGCGTCCCCGAGGGCGATCCGAACCTCCGCGCGCAAGGCGATATAACACGCTACGAGGGGGAAAGGCGGATCATACGGCCCTTTCCCCCGGATAGTGTGCCAGTTCATGTTAGAGAGTCGGCAACTTCTTTCCTGTTTGGCGTGGACGCCTTCAGCGTGATCCGATGCCACTGGAGAGCGCCGGGGCTCTCCCCCACGACCACCGCTCCGCTTGTCGTGACCGTGGTCTGCTCGTCGACCTCGTTGTGCGAGCCCAGGCCCGAACACTCGACGTACTCTCCCGCCTGCTGGCCCTGGAGCTCCAGCATCACGCCGCTGAGGGCCAGGATGATCCCGCAGTGTCTGAGGTTCCTCATGGTATGCCTCCGTTCTCCAAATTGCCCCGTTGCATTGATGTTTCGACGCGAAACACGAAACTCGCCGCA
>JAAYVJ010000721.1 GCA_012517265.1 Planctomycetota bacterium
GTTGCAGGACCTCTTCATGTCCAACCTGGAGCCCGACGCGGCCTTCTTCAACGAGTTCCACGCCCTGCTGGTCATGACAGGCAAAGACTACTGCAAGCCCCGCCCCAAGTGCGAGGGTTGCCCCCTCAATCCCCTGCCGCACCGGACCGACATCGAGTACGGCGATTGACCCACCACTGAGACGGGCGGCATCTCCAAACCGTGCGCCGGGATTCCGACCAAATTGTGGAATGTCGTAAACTGGTCTTGACTATCTTACGATACTAGCGAAAATGGTCGGTATGGGTATTCGATCCCGGATCTACGACAGCGTGTTGGCGGATCACCTCGGTTCGCAGCGCCAGATGGCGATGGTCTGTGGCCCTCGACAGGTGGGAAAGACCACGACATGCCGCCTGTTGGCCGACGTGTACCTCAACTGGGACAATGGCGACGACCGGGCGTTGATCCTGAGGGGCCCCGCCGCCGTGGCCGAGAGGCTCGGGCTCCAGCAACTCAGGGCGTCCCCCGCCACGATCCTGTTCGATGAGCTGCACAAGTTCAGCAGGTGGAAGCAATTCCTCAAGGGATTCTTCGACACATACGCTGGACAGACCCGTATCCTGATCACGGGCAGCTCCCGGATGGATGTCTATCGTCGCGGCGGGGACAGCCTGATGGGACGGTATCTCCTCTACCACATGCACCCCTTCACAGTGGCCGAGGTAGTCCGACAGGACTTGCCGGACCCGGACCGCATCATTCGCGATCCTCACGCCATCTCAGAGGACGACTTCTCTGCCTTGCGGACTCACGGCGGGTACCCGGAGCCGTTCGTCAAACGGGACATCCGATTCACTCGCAGATGGCGGGCCCTGCGTACGCAGCAGTTGCTTCGCGAAGACGTTCGCGATATGACCCGGATCCAGCAGTTGGACCAACTGGAGACTCTGGCTGCTCTTCTATCCGCCCGCTCGGGCCGGCAATTGATCTACAGTAACCTGGCGGCTGAGATCCAAACCTCGGTCGATACCGTTCGGCGATGGATCGCGACCCTCTGCCATCTGCAGATGGGTTTCCTGGTCAGGCCCTGGTTCAAGAATGTCTCGCGGTCCCTTCGCAAGGAGCCCAAATGGTTCCTGAGAGACTGGTCGGGCATAGACGATCCGGGTTCACAAGCCGAGACATTCGTCGCCTGCCACCTGCTCAAAGCCGTCGAGGGCTGGACGGACCTGGGGCTGGGAACTTTCAGCCTGGCCTACCTTCGGGATAAAGAACAACGCGAGGTGGATTTCGTCGTCGTTCGCGATGGCAAACCATGGTTCCTCGTCGAGGTCAAGTGCAACCATGATACGCTCAGCCCGGCCTTGAAGTACTACCAGGATCGCTTGAAGGCCCCCTTCGCGTTCCAAGTCCTCCTGGACGCCGATTTCGTAAAGGCCGACTGCTTTGCGGTAAATCACCAGCCTCTGGTTGTCCCGGCCAGGACCTTCCTCTCCCAGTTGCTCTAGGCTACGCCGAAGCCGCTGCCCGCAGGCCGCACGTTCATATCCGCTCTCCCGCGATCATCCCGCAACCTCCTGAAAGGAGGGTGCGATCAAAGCGCCTCGCTTGCAGACATCCCGCAAGGCCAGGAGAAAGACCGGCCATCCGGCGATCAGTGCGGGCGGCAGGAAGATCAACCCAATCGATCGGACGCAAGAAGCCCCCTTCATGATCATGAGAATGAACACGCCTGTCTCGATGAGCCCCA
>JAAYVJ010000722.1 GCA_012517265.1 Planctomycetota bacterium
GGGGGAGTACTGCCCCTACGACACGCACGCGGTGGACCTGCGGCTCCACCACGAGATCACGGTCCCCCAGGCCGGGCCGCGGCACTTCGACGTCACCGAGCGGGGGATGGTCTCCGAGGCGATCGCGGGCCATTCGCAGCGGCACGTCCTGACCGACGACAAACCGTATGTGCTCAAGCCGCACCAGTTCATCCTCGGCCGCACGCTCGAACGGGTTGAGCTGCCGACCAACAAGGGCACGCCGCATCTGGCCGCCAGGATCGAGGGCAAGAGCAGTCGGGCCCGCTGCGGGCTGATGGTGCATTTCACCGCCCCGACCGTCCATCCCGGCTGGGTGGGATCGCTGACGCTCGAAATGATCAACCTGGGCCCTCAGCCGATCGTCCTGCGCCCCGGCATGCACATCGCCCAGCTCATCATCGAGGAGGTCCGCGGGGAGATCTTCCTGAATCCCAGCCAGTTCCACGGCCAATCGACGCCGGAGGGGCTGGTCTGAGGATCGGGCGCGAGCCCGGCGTCAATAGGACCCATCGGACGGATGCGACGCATGGGACGCTGTCGCGTCGGTCCTATCGGTCCTATATGTCCTATAGTCTTACGAAAATCTCCTTGACTTGCCCGGCCCCCATTGCTAGATTCGACGGTTTGTTTTTGTTGGGATTCCAAGGAGTACTTCGGTGCTAGAAGCCATTGCAAAAGCGGATGCCTTGATCGAGGCGATGAACTACATTCGCAGCTTCCGCGACCGGGTGGTCGTGGTCAAGCTCGGCGGCAGCGTGCTGGACGATATGGCCGCCCAGCGGAGCCTGCTGCACGATGTCGCGTTCATGTCCACGGTCGGCATGCGGGTGATCATCGTCCACGGCGGCGGCAAGGCCATCACCCGCGCCATGAACGAGGCGGGTCTGGAGCCCGTCTGGGTGCAGGGCCGCCGGTACACCGACCAGCGGACGCTGAACATCGTCGAGCACACGCTTGTGCGGACGGTCAACGAGCCGATCTGCAAGACGCTCGAAGAGCTCGGCTGCAAGACGATGGGCCTGCACACGCTGAGCAGTTGCGTGCTGACGGCCGAGACGCTCCGCCTGCCCGGCGAGGAGGGCCGCAAGATCGACCTGGGCCTGGTCGGCAAGGTGACGGACGTCAACGCCAAGCTGCTCCTGACGCTGACCGCCGACGGAACGATCCCGGTCATCAGCTCGACCGCGATGGACAAGAACGGCGGCAAGCTGAACGTCAACGCCGACACCGCCGCCGGGAAGGTGGCCGCCGCGGTGGTGGCCGAGAAGCTGGTCATGGTCAGCGACACGCACGGCATCCGCCGGGACATGAACGACCCGGAGAGCCGCGTCTCCAGTCTCGACCAGCTCCAGATTCAGGAGATGATCGACGCCGGCATCATCACCGACGCGATGTTCCCCAAGGTCGAGGCCTGCCTGGTCGCCCTGGATGGGGGCGTCAAGAAAGCGCATATCATCGACGGCAGGATCGCCCATTCGCTCCTGCTGGAAATCTATACCGCCAAGGGGATCGGCACGGAGATCATCAAGAACTGAGGGTGCGGCGCGTCGGCGATCGCCCTGGGCCGGAATCGAATTCACGGAAGTGCATTGTGTTGATCGCGGGCATCGTATTTTCGTTCGTCATGCTCGGCCGGACCGAAGGCCGAGGCGAGGGCCGTTTCCTTGGGCTCGGGCCCAAGGAGCCGTTGAGGCGTTTCGCCCTGGCCGCCTGAGGAGATGACCGACGAATCGATACGGGAATCGCAAGAGGATATCCATGAAGACGCAAGAAACGATTGACCTTTTCAAGAAGTATGTGATCGCCAATTATGGCCGGCTGCCCCGCGTGATGGTCAAGGGCGAAGGCTGCTACATGTGGGACGCCGACGGCAAGAAGGTGCTGGACATGTTCCCCGGCTGGGCCGTCAGCGGGATCGGCCATTGCCACCCCAAGGTGGTCGAGGCCATCCGCAAGCAGGCCGGCGAGTTGATCCACGTGGACAATACGTTCTACTCCGTGCCGCAGGGCCGGCTGGCTCAGATGCTCAGCGAGCGGGGTTTCGGCGGCAAGTGCTTCTTCTGCAACAGCGGCGCCGAGGCCAACGAAGGGGCCCTCAAGCTCGCCCGACTCTATACGTCCAAGGCCAAGAAATACAAGTTCATCACGTGCGAGGGCAGCTTCCACGGCCGGACCTTCGCCGCGGTGACCGCCACGGCGCAGCCCAAGTACCATGAAGGGTTTCTACCGCTGTTGCCCGGCTTCATCTACATCCCGTTCAACGACGTTTCGGCCCTGCAGGCGGCATTCACGGACGAGGTCGCCGCGGTGCTGGTCGAGCCCATCCAGGGCGAAGGCGGCATCAACGTCGCGACCCCCGAGTTCCTGCGGGCGATCCGTCGGCTCTGCGACGAGAAGGGGGCCGTGATGATCCTCGACGAGGTGCAGACCGGCATGGGCCGGACCGGCAAGTGGTTCGGATATCAGCACTTCGACGTCGAGCCGGACATCCTCACGATGGCCAAGGCCCTCGGCGGCGGCGTCGCGATCGGCGGGATGATGGCCCGCGAGGAGATCGCGGCCTGCCTGGTGCCGGGCAAGCACGCCTCGACCTTCGGCGGCAACTGCCTGGCCTGCGCCGCGGGCATCGCGACCGTCGAAGCCATTGAAGAGGAGAACCTGCTCCAGCGGGCCGTCGAGATGGGCCAGTACGCCCAGGACCGGCTGCGGGCCCTCAAGGACAAGTACCCGATCATCGATCACATCCGGGGCATCGGCCTGATGATCGGCATCCAGCTCACCCGGCCGGGGGCCCAGATCGTCGCCAAGTGTCTGGAGAAGGGCCTGCGAATCAACTGCACCCACGACACCGTCATCCGGTTCATGCCGGCGATGATCGTCACGAAGGAGCAGATCGACGAGGCCGTGGGCATCTTTGAAAGCGTCTTGGCCGAGGGCTGAGACATCGGATTTGAATGCATGCGAGTGCCACGGCTGATTCGGATCGGCCGTGGCACTCGGCTTTTCCGCACTATTACTTTCGCCGAGGGCTGACTATGAAAGATTTCGTCGCAATCGCCGATTGCTCCACACAGGAGCTTCATGAGTTGCTCGATGCAAGCGGCTCCCTCAAGGCTTTCTACAAGTCCGGCAAGCGGGACCTGTGCCTGACCGGCAAGACCCTGGTCATGCTCTTTGAAAAGCCCAGTCTCCGCACGAGGATCAGTTTCCAGGTCGCCATGACGGACCTGGGCGGCTACACGATCTACGTCAAGCCCGAGGACATCGGCGGCATCGGCAAACGCGAGCCGGTCAAGGACATCGCGCGGGTGATGAGCCGGTATGTCCAGGGGATCATGGCCCGCACGTTCGAGCACCAGACCGTGCTGGACCTGGCCAAGTACGCCACCATCCCGGTGATCAACGCGCTGACCGACTGGTCGCACCCGTGCCAGGCCATGGCGGACTGCCTGACGATCCAGGAGCACTTCGGGCGGCTCGAAGGGATCCAGATCGCCTTCATCGGCGACGGCAACAACGTCGCCCGCTCGCTGGCTTACGCCGCCGGGCGGTTGAACATGAAGCTGGTCGTCGCCTCGCCCCAGGGCTACGAGCTCGACGACGAGACGATCCGCAAGGCCAACTCTTTCATGCCGGACTGCACCCGGCAGGTGCGCGACCCCTTCGAGGCGGTCCGCGATGCGGACGTCATCTACACCGACACCTGGGTCAGCATGGGCCAGGAGGACGAGAAGGAAAAACGCGTGCGGGAGTTCAAGGGTTACGCGATCGACGCGAAGCTGATCGAAGCGGCGCCCAAGCACGTCAAGATCATGCACTGTCTGCCCGCCTATCGCGGCTACGAGATCAGCGACGAGGCCTGCGAGTGCCCCGGCTCGATCATCTTCGACCAGGCCGAGAACCGCCTGCACTTCCAGCGGGCCCTGCTCAAGAAGCTGATGGCGTGACGAGAGGCGGGCCTCGTGAAGCGTGAAACGTGAAGCGGGGGACTTCACGTGGCCAGGTCGGCTTGCGTGAGGCGGGCGTCCTCGCTGGCTGAGCGCAGCAGGGCGAAGCCCAGGGTCAGGGGGCCGACGCGGCCGATGAACATGATCGCCGTCAGGAGCCATTTCCCGGCGTCGGTCAGTTCGGCCGTGATGCCGGTGCTCAGGCCGACCGTGCCCAGGGCCGAGGCGGTTTCGAAGACGAGCTTGAGATAATCCTGTTTCTCCGTGATGCTCAGGAGGAAGACCCCGACCGTCAGGACGGCCATGTAGAGCGTGGTCGAGGCGACCGCGGTGCCCACGCGGTGCGCCGGGATTTGGTGGCGGAAGAACGTGATTCCCGAGCGGCCGCGAAGCGTGCTGCCCGCGATGCCCAGCAGGACCGAGAGCGACGTGGTCTTGATGCCGCCGCCGGTGCCGCTGGGCGAAGCGCCGATGACCATGGCCACGACGATCAGCGTCAGCGATGCGGCCGAGAGCTTGCCGATGGGGATCGAGTTGAATCCCGAGGTGGTCGAGGCCGCCATCACCTGGAAGAACGCGGCGTAGATCCGCTCCCGCACCGGCATCGTCCGCAGGCTCGGCTCGCACGCCAGGAACAAGGGCATCTCCACGATCAGCACGAGGGCCGTGATGATCAGGATCACCTTGGAGGTGAATGTGATCCCGTGCCCGCGGCGGCGCACCGCCAGGTACGCGTCCTGCAAGACGATGAAGCCAATCGCGCCCAGGTAGCACAGAACGCCGATGGTCAGGTTCACAACGCCGCTGGCGTGAAAATCCTCCAGGCTGTTGTTGTTGAGACTGAACCCCGCAGTGGCGAAGGCCGACACCGAGTGGAACACCGCCGACCACAGGGGATCGGCGACGCCGTAGGCGCGGAACTCGCCGTAGAGCAGAGCCGCGCCGGCCGCCTCGATGATCAGGCTGAAGATCACGATGTGGCGGATGAAGCGGTTGACGCGAAACCCCTCGGGCAGGGAGAACCCCGCGTGCAGGACCCCGATCCGGCTCTGCGAAAGCGGCCGGCCCCTGGCCAGAATGATGAA
>JAAYVJ010000134.1 GCA_012517265.1 Planctomycetota bacterium
GACGTCGACGATCTTCTCGCCGATCATCTCCTCCAGCTTGCTCACGACGGAGACGAACTCGCTCTTGCGATCGCCGGCGTCGAGAACCGCGAAGCCCCCGATGGGCGGCCCGTTCTTGGCCGCAACCTGGGAGACGCCCAACAGAATCGGCCGGCTGATCGCCATGCGGGCGTAACCGATCGCCTGATCGACCGTCTTGGCGACGTTCGGGTCGTCGTTCCCCTCGGTGGCCTTGGCCACCAGTTCGGCTTTGATCGACTGGTAGAACTTCAGCACGCCGGCGTCGTTGCAGATCCGGCCGATGGAGGTCTTGTTGAAGTCCGCCTTCAGGGCGTCGCCGCCGCTGGTGGCGACGAAGCCGATGACCCCGTCCGGCAGCCGCTTGGTCAATTCCTCCGCCGCCGAAGCCCCAAACGCCGGCGCCCCGAGCACGCCCAGGACGCACACCGTGACACACGCCAAGTGAAACAAACGCACTGGATTCATGGTACCACCCCTTCTCAAAAACACTGGTTCGTGTTTCTTGCTTCTTACACAGACGTGATTGTACAGAGTCCTCCCCTGCTGCACAATCCGTTTGGAGGATTTACACGGGGCTCGTCCAACCGCCACGGGACGCGGCGATTCTATATCTGGCCGGGTCCCACGGGCCTGGCGCGGCGAGGCTGGGCTCCCGCCTTCTCTTGGAATCGGATCTCCGGCACCACCCGGTTCAGCCGTCTGCACGTGGCCTCCATCGCCTGCCGGAACGGTTCGGGCTTCATGAACACCACATGGCCGTCCAGGAACAGGACGTTGACGCCTTCGAGGCAGAACTCGGGATTGTCGTACGCCACGACGTTCTGCGGGTCCATGGACAGGTCCTGGCCGGGGACATAGACGTAGCTCGGACCGGCGAAGTCCTTGGGCTTGAGCTTCGACTCCAGGCACATGGCAGCCAGGCCCGCCTCGGTAACGAGCGTCTTGAGATCGGGCGGCAACTTGCCGCCGTGGTTCTCGGCGTAATGGTGGCACGTTCTGCCGATGCCCACGAGATTCGTCCCCGAGGTCATGCGGAAGGCCAACTGGCGGGTTCTGGCCAAGGCCGGCATCAAGATCCCCATGCCCAGAGCGACCTTGCTCACGCTCATCTGGCTCAACTCGACGCCCGGGCCGCGATAGACGGTGTGAAGACCGTCGGAGGCCCAGTAGCTGTACCGAAGGGACGGCTTCATCCCCTGGGCCACCTGCCTCAGAGACGGCACAGCCACCGGCAGCTTGATCCCTGCCTGGACCGCTGTCATCGTCAGCATGGGCCAGACCTGGTGGACCTGCGTCATCGCCTGGCTGAAGCGAACCTGGGAGTCGATGTACGTCAGCCTCGTGAGGTTCTTCGGCAGACCGGTCACCGTACTCCTATAGCCCTCGGCCGCCGGCAAGGAGTTGGCCGGCGCGTCCTCGGCTTCGAGCCGCTGTACGGCCAGATCGTGCACTTCCTCGCTGGTGGCGATGACGACCTGGTCCTTCGCGATCGACCAGGTCGGTATCGTCCCGGTCATCGCCGAGGCTGGAACCATCCACACATGGACGGTCCGACCGTCGTCACGCTTCTGCTCGTCGCTCTGGAACGCGCCGTTGGCTTTGGACTGCACCAGCGCAGCCAGAGCGATCATCGTCTTCTCGAACAGCACGGCGTCCTTGAGCTTGATAATCGCCGCTCCGCCGCCCCGCGGAGCCTCCGGCATCACGCCGATCGGCAACGAGTAGAGCACCGCGGGGCCGGCCAGGGAAGCGAGCAGCCCCTCTCGAATCCGGATCTTGGTTTCGGATTCGAACTGGGCGATGCCCTTCTGGGCCGAGGGATACGCGTCCCGGGGAGAGGCCGTCTTGA
>JAAYVJ010000135.1 GCA_012517265.1 Planctomycetota bacterium
ACGTTCTCGCGGAATACGTTGCGGTCGCCGATCACCAGGGCGCCGGTCTGGGCATCCGGTCCCAACCCCAGAATCTGGGGATTGCAGCCGATCGCGGAATTCGGGAAGAAGTGGTTCTGCCGGCCGATGGTGGTGGCGCCTGTGACGACCACACGGGCGTCGAGCACTGTCCCGGCGTCGATCGACACGCCGCTGCCGATCACGCAGTAGGGCCCGACGACCACGTCGTCGGCCAGCCGTACATTTTCTTCCACGACCGCCGTGGGATGGATAATCGCCATATCAGTGGTTCCTGCCTTTCCGTCAGGCGTTCCTCGTGAAGCGGACCACGTGAAGCGCAGGAGTTCCGGACGCTTCACGCTCCACGCTTTACGCTTCACGCCTTCTCATTTAGACTTTCTCATCATCAACCAGAATGAACTTGATCTCTGCCTCCGCGGCCACAATGTCCCCGACCATCGCCAGACACCGGCAATGGGCGGTCCTGCGCCGCAGCCGCACCGTCTCGGCGATCAGGATGAGCTGATCGCCGGGGACGACCGGTTTTCGCAGTTTCACGCCGTCCATGCTCAGGAGCATGGCGAGCTTCCCGGTGTGCTCGAGCCGCTGGGCGAACAGAAGCCCTGAAACCTGGGCCATCGCCTCGACGATCAGCACGCCCGGCATGACCGGCGTCCCGGGGAAATGCCCCTGGAAGAACTGCTCGTTGAAGGTCACGTTCTTGACGCCCTTGATCCGCGTGTCGCCATCGACCTCGATGATCTTGTCCACAAGAAGGAAGGGATAGCGATGGGGAAGGATTTTTTGGATTCGGCGAATGTCCAGGATCGCATCGGTCCCGAACCGATCCATGCGCTCCTGCTGCTGAACCGCTTCGTAGAGTTTGCGGACGAGCTGCTGATTCAGGGCATGGCCGCTTTTGTAGGCCACGATCCGGCCGAGCACCGGCCGTCCGACCAGCATGAGGTCCCCGATCAGGTCCACGATCTTGTGCCGGACGCATTCGTTGGGGAACCGGTAGGCGTTCTTGATCGGCCCGTCCGAATCGATCACGAGAATCTCGGCCGGACCCAGGTGCGTTCCGAGCCCGCGGGCCTGGAACTCCCGGGCCTCGGGCTCCAGGAGGAACGTCCGCGCCGGGGCCATCGTCGTTTCAAAGCTGTCCGGCGTCAGGCGATAGCTGAAAACCTGCCGGCCGATCGCCGGGTGGTTGCTGTAGTCCAGGTCGTAGGTGACGTTCAGATCGCCGTCCGTGTCGGGCAGCGCGTAAATCGTCGCGTCGGCGGCGCTGACGCTGATCGCCTTCTGGATGACGAATTCCTTGCGGGGGTTCTTCTGTTCGACGATGCCGGCGGTTCGCAGGATGCTGACATACGCGGCACTGCTGCAATCGGGCGCCGGCAGCTCGGGTCCGTCGACCTCGATCGTCAGGTTGTCGATTTCCAGGGCGCGAACCGCAGCCAGGCAGTGTTCGACCGTCTCGATACTGACGTCGCCCTTCTTGACGCTCGTGCGGCGGCTCCGCTCGGCGATGCTCGGAGCGATCGCCGGGATGCGCACGGCGTTCGCGACGTCGGTGCGCACGAAGACGATTCCGGCATCCTCCGGTCCCGGGCGAAAGACCACCGTGGCGTCCTGGCCGCCGAACAGGCCCTTGCCGACGAGCTTGACCTCATCCCTTATCGTTTTCTGAAGCTTCAAGTTTATCTACCTTGGCCGTGAGGCGCTTGATCTCCTGCGAGAGTTTCGGCAGACGGAGGAGATGGGCGACCACCCTCGCCGCTTCTCGGATCTCCAACGCGGGAGTCCAGGCCAGTTTCTCTCCGGGCCCCACGCTGCTCATCACGCCGGCCTGGGCGCCGATCTGGGTGCCGGCCCCGATCTCGATATTGTCGGCCAGCCCGACCTGCCCGGCCAGAACCACACCGTCCCCGAGACGGGAACTGCCCGCGACGCCCACCTGGGCGGCGATCAGGCAGCATTTGCCGATCACGACGTTGTGTGCGATTTGCACGAGATTATCGACCTTTGTGCCGGCGCCCACTATCGTATTGCCAAATTTCGCCCTGTCAACGCAACTGTTGGCCCCGATCTCGACGAAGTCCTCAAGAATCACCCCCCCGTTGTGGGGGATCAGCCGGTGGGCCCCGTCGATGAAGGCGTAGCCGAACCCGACGGACCCGATCGTGCTGTTGGCCTGAACGACCACGTGGTTGCCCAGAATGCAGTGGTGGTGCACCACGACGTTGGCGTCGAGCCGGCAGTTCGACCCGATCCGGGTGTTCTGTCCGATCCGGCATCCCGGGGCGATCGCGGTGCCGGCGCCGATCTCCACGTCGTCCTCGACGACGACGAAGGCGCCGATGCTCACCCCGGCCCCCAGGCGAACGCCCGACCCGATCCGGGCGGATGAATCCACCCCTTCGGGAGCGGGCTTGAGCTTGGGGGCCAAGAGAGTCAACGCCGCAATCAGGGCCGCGTTGACGTTGGCGACCTGCAACTGCGGAATGGACAATCCCTCGACGGGCTTGGCCACAATCACAGCAGCCGCCTTCGAACCGGCCAGCGCCGCCTGGTGCTTGGCGTCCGCGACAAAGGTCGCATCGTTCGGGCCGGCGGCCTCGATCGGCATGATCCCGGCGATCCGACTCCCCGGCTTCGCCGGGGCGCCGACCAAGGTCGCCCCGATGCGTTCAGCCAATTCCGTTATCGTGACAGTCATCGACGTTCCCGAATCAAAGATTTGGATCAGGGCTTGAGCGTCTCATCGGCGTCCAGGCGGGTTGTGACCTCGCTGCTCAGATCGACGCATCCGCCGGAGTAGAGCACCTTGTGCGTGTACAACGTGGTCATCAGCTCGTCGCTGGGCACGGGGAACTCCGGCTCGCTTCTCTCCAGCACCAGATCGAGGCCCTTCTCCTTGGCGATGGCCTGGGTCGCCCTGGCGAACGCCTGATAGAGGTCTTCGAGCCATTTCTTGTCGTCGAGGACCGACTGCTGCTTGAGAAACTCCTGCTGGCTCTGGACCTTGGCCCGCTTCTCAAGGACAACCTGCAACTGCTGCTTGTAGTCGGGGGTCCCCGCCTTGAGAGTCTTGAGCTCGGCCTCGGCGCCGTCAGCTTCCTTTCGCAGGTCGTCCAGTTGGGCCCGGGACTGCATCTGGCGGTTCATGGCCATGCCGCTGTATTGCTTGTGCTTGGCCGAGGCCTTGAACACCTCGCGCATGCTGACGACGCCCACCTTGAGAGCCGGACCCGCCGCCGGGGCGGCCGCCTGTCCGTGCTCCAGGACGACCAAAGACGCCAACACGCAAACCAGAACTCCGCCGGCCACTGTCTTGCCGCTCATACGAACCCTTTCTTCTATCTTCCAAGGTCAAGTTTTGATGGACAGGACCTGCCCAATCGTCAGAACATGCCGCCGCCGGAGAAGCTGAAGATCTGCGTCTCGTCCTCCTCGTCCTTCAGCAACGGCGTGGCGATTTCGAATCGAATCGGCGTATTGCCGAAAACCTGCGGAACCTTGATCTCCAGACCGGTGCCGATCGACAGGCGGTAACTGCCCGTGTCGATCGTGCCGCTGTCGGTGAACAGCAGCAGGCCGAAGTTCTCGCCGACCAGCGGGATCGTGACCTCGGCCCCGGCCAGGAAGATCCAGTCGCTTCCGATCGGGTCCTTCCGCACGGGATTGGGAACGTTGGTCTGCAACCCGCGGGTGCTCACGCCGCGATACTCGAAGCCGCGAATCCCGTAGCGGCTGGTGCCGCCGCCGTAGAACCTCTCGAACGGCGGCGCCTCGCCCAGAATCGTGCCGGCCTGGACTCTGCCCGCCAGGACCGTCTTGCGCCCCAGGACGTCCTCGTGCAGGGTGAAGTAGTGGGTGTAACCGCCTTCCAGAACACCGAAGGCGTCGTCCCCGGTCACCTGCTCGTAGGAGACATTCACGTTGCGGCCCTGGCCGGGATCGTAGATGTCGTCCACGCCGCTGAACCCCACGCCGAACCGCACCCCGTATAGTTGGTTGTTGCCGTGAACGTCGCGGATCTCCTGCGGCGCGTCGAAATCCAAGTCGCTGACACCGACGTTCTCGGCCCGGAATCCGATGCTCCTGCGCCACTGCTCGTCCACGCGTTCCTCGAATCCGAAAGCGCCCTTGAGGCGTTTCTCGTCGTAGCTCTCGCGGAACCGCTTCCAGCTCTGGCCCAGGGTGTTGAACGTGATCGGCTCGTCCCGCCAGTAGGGATCGGCGAAACCGACGGAGTACTGGCTATACCGCGTCCCGGGTTCGAGACGGACGCTGAACCGCTGGCCGCCGCCGCGGAAGGTCCGCCACGGCATGAACCACTCGCCGAAGCTGTCCGGCAGATCGGCGATGTCGAAGTTCTGCTGTTGATAGATGATCTGGGCCATCACGCCGTTGTCGCTGCTGAAGCCGATGCCCGGACGGATGATGCCGGTCATGCCCTCCTGCATGTCCACCCGGACGTCCTTGGTGTTGGGATCTCCGCTCTCCGGCGTCACCGGGCGGATCATCACCTGGTCGGCGGAGGCGGCCCGTTGCGAGTATTTCTCAAGCCGTCCGTTGCCTTCCTTGGGGGCGATCTTGGCGTCGTAGAGTTCGCCCGGCGTGAAGTCGTATTCGTCCAGCACGCGGCGGATCACCTTGTCCTTGGTGGTCTCGTTGCCCGTGATGTCGATGCGCCCGATGCGGAACTGGCGGCCCTCCTTCACCGTGATTGTGAGAATCACCAGGTTCTCCTTCACCTCGGGGGTGAACTTGACGCTCTGCCGCACTTCGGCGTCCACGTACCCGATCTCGCGGTATCGCTGCTCGATCTTGCGGGCGTCTCGGTCGGCCTCGGCTTTGAGATAGACCGCGTTTTCCCGCGATTCGAGATCCTCCCGCAATTGCTCGTCGGTGAACCGCGTGTTGCCGGAGAAGACGATCTGGGCGACGTGGTAGACCGGGCCCTCCTCGATGACGAAGACCACGTCCATCTTCTCGCCGTCTTCGGACAGCTCGGTCTTGGCTTCGATCTTGTAGTTGAGATACCCCCGGCCGTAGTAGAACTCGCGAAGCCGGTCGACGTCCGCATCGATCGCTTCTTCGGTGAAGTGGTACGGCCAGAGCAGCCACTTCTTCTCCTTGATCTTGATGACCTGCCGAAGCGTGCCGTCGCCGAACGAATCGTTGCCCTCGAACTCGATGCTTCCGATCTGGACGCGGGGCCCCTCCTCGATCCGATAGTACAGGTGCCCGTCGGCAAGCCGGTCCCGATCGAGCGAGACCTTGACGGACGGGTAGCCCACCTTGCGATAGACCTCCGCGATGGTCATCCGGCCGCCCTCGGCCAGGAAGGGGTCCAGCCGGTCGCCCAGCTCGAAACCCAGCCGCTCGCGCAGGACGTGGTCCTTGAATTTCTCGTTGCCCTCGAACTCGATGGACTTGATGATCTCGAAAGACTCCTGCTTCTGGATCGCCGATTGCTGATTGGGATCGTTCGCCTGGGCCGCAATGCACGTGCCGGCCGAGCCCATCAGGCACAATACGAGGAGAATCGAAGTCGCGTCCTGCATATTCCAATCATCCATCATGAATCAACAATCATCGATCAAAAGGGCACCGCCTCCTGTTCGACCGGCGAGAGGTTTTCGAACCGAGTGCATTTCTCCCGGAAGGTCAGCTTGACGGTGCCTGTGGGGCCGTTTCGCTGCTTGGCGATAATCACTTCGGCGGTGTTGTCGTTTTCGTAACCCTCTTCCCCGCGATGATAGTAATCCTCGCGGTGCAAGAGCATCACGACGTCCGCGTCCTGCTCGATGCTGCCGCTCTCGCGCAGGTCGCTCATGCGGGGCCGGTGGTCCTCCCGACCTTCGGCCGCACGGTTCAACTGGCTCAATACGATGACCGGCGCGTCCATCTCGCGGGCCAGCGACTTGAGGTACCGCGAGATCACGCTGATCTCCTGCTGGCGGGATTCGACCCGGTTCGAGCCGACGTTCATCAACTGGAGGTAGTCCACGACGATGCACCGAATGCCATAGGCGCTCTTGAGCCGCCGGGCTTTGGCCCGGATCTCCAGCGGGCTCAGGGCCGAGGTGTCGTCGATGTAGATCGGCGCCTCGGAGATGACCCCGCAGGCCTCCACCAGTTGCTGGTAGTGCTCGGTGTTGAGCATGCCCTTGCGGACGAGCTGCGAGTCCACGCCGCTGTAGCTGCACAGAAACCGCTCGGCCAATTGCTGCTTGCCCATTTCCAGCGAGAAGATCGCCGTCGGAATCTTATCGATGATCCCGATGTGCTCGACGATGTTCAGGGCGAAGGCGGTCTTGCCCATGCTGGGCCGCCCGGCGACGATGATCATCTCGCCCTTCTGGAGGCCGCAGGTCATGTCGTCCAGTTGGTAATAGCCTGTCGAAAGCCCGGTGACGTGGGTCCCCTCGCGCTTCTCGATCGTCTCGTAGGCCTTGGTGACCAGGTCCTTGAGGGCCACGGCGGCGCTGGTGATCCGCTTGTCCGTCACGGCGAAGATCCGCCGCTCCGCGGCGTCGAGCTTCTCGGCGGCATCCCCGCTCTCGTCGTAGGCGTCGTTGAGGATCTCCGTCGCCGCGGCGATCGTCTCCCGCATGAGCATCTTCTCGCGGACGATGTCCGCGTAGTACTGCACGCTCGCGGAGGAGGGGACCGTCTCGATGACCCGCTGGAGGTACTCGGCGCCGCCGACCGCGTCCAACTGGTTGCGCCGCTCCAGCTCGTTGCGGACGAGAAGACCGTCGATGCCCTCGCCGTGGTTTTTCTCATAGAGAGCCAGGATCGCGTCGAACAGCATCTGGTGCTCGCTGTGGTAGAACGCGTTCCGGTTGATCGTCTCGATGACGTCGCCGATGCAGCGAGGGTCGATCATCATAGAGCCCAGGACCGCAGCCTCGGCCCCCAGATCCTCCGGCATGCTGCGCATCACCAGCGGCCCGTCCCCCCTGCTCCGGGCGGACCTGCCGTTCGAATCCGAAGAGGGCGCGCCGCCCCCCTCTGTGGCGGATCCCGCCGACTTGGACGTCCTCTTGGTGTTCTTTTCCGCCACTACGAGCCTCTGGTCCTTCCATGCCTACGGTACTTCGTTGCGCCGCCCGGGGATCTGCGCAAAGTGCGCAGGACACCCCCGGCGTGCCGCAATAAAACAGCCGGGCATTGTACCCAGGTCAAGCCGCCGCGTCTACAATTTGTCCTATCCGTTCCATTCGTCCCATAAGACCTATACGACCAATAGAACAAATGGGGCTCCCGCCCCCCTGCTCTCACGACTTCGTGAGCCACTGGTCGAGCCAGGCCAGGACCGTCTCGTGCCACTGGATGGAGTTCTGAGGCTTGAGAACCCAATGGTTCTCGTCGGGGAAGTACAGCAGCTTGCTCGGGATTCCCCGCCGCTGGAGGGCGTTGAACGTCCCCAGACCCTGGCTGACCGGAATGCGGAAATCCTGCTCGCCATGGATGACCAGCATCGGCGTCTTCCACCGGCCGACGAAGCGAAGCGGATTCTGCCCCTCGTAGCTGTCGGGGTTGTCCCAGGGCGTGCCCATGTGATCCCACTCGGGGAACCACAGCTCGTCCGTGTCGAAATAGGCCATCCGCTCGTCGAGGTTCCCGTCGTGGTTGACCAGGCAGCGGAAGCGGTCCGGCCACTGGCCCGCGATCCAGTTGACCATGTACCCCCCGTAGGAAGCGCCCAGGGCGGCGACGCGGTCGGCGTCCATCCAGGGGTACCGCTCCGTCGCAGCGGCCAAACCCTTTTGCAGATCCACCAGCGGCTTGCCGCCCCAATCGCCGCGAATGGCGTCGCAGAAGGCCTGCCCGTACCCGGTCGAGCCGTGGAAATCCACCATCACCGCGGCGTAGCCGGCCCCGGCGTAGACCTGGGGATTCCACCGGTAGTGGAACACGTTGCCGAACGAGCCCTGCGGCCCGCCGTGGATCAGGAACGCAACCGGGTACTTCTTGGCCGGGTCGAAGTCCACGGGCTTGACCACATAGGCGTAGACCGTCTCGTCGTTCCAGCCGGGGAAGCTGAACTGCTCGTACTCGCCCATCCGAACGGCCGCGACCTTCCCGGCGTTGATGTTCGTAAGCCGGGTCGTGCCCCCGACTTGGCCGGACTGCGTCTGCCGTTGCCAGGCGGTCGTCGAGGTCGAGTAGAGCTCGGCCGGATGCCCGATGGTGCTCAGCGAGTAGACGATCCGATCGCCCGCGACGGCGAACTCCTGGACCGTCCCGGTCTTGATGAGCGTCCGCGTCTTGCCGTCCTTGACGTCGATGACGAACAGGGAGTCCTGCCCTGTGTTCTCGGCCACCGCCAGGATTTGCGAACCGTCGGACGACCACGCGATGGACGCGGCGCTGCGGTCCCAGCCGTCATTGAGCATTCGTTTCTGCCCGCCCGGCCAGTCCTGCAGCACGATCCGGAACTGGTCCGCCTCGTAGCCCGGCCGAGCCATCGCCAGGTAGGCCAGCGTCTTGCCGTCGGGCGAAAAAACCGGGTGGGCGTCCCAGGCGCGATTGTCCTGCGTGAGGCATCGCGGCTTCTGCGAACCGTCCAGGGGCGAGTAGTACAGATCGAAGTTCGTGGACCAGGGTTCCTCGCGTCCGGCGTCCCTGGCCGTGAAGACGATCCCCTTGCCGTCGGGGGCGAATGCGAATTCCTCCGGGCCGCCGTAGGGCGCCGACGGGGTGTCGGCGTCCATCCCGCCCATGACGTCGATCGCGGCGGATCGCGGGCTCTCGGCGACAGCGGTAGAGTGGGCTTCGCCCACCGTCTTCCTGACGAACAGGTGCGACCGCCGGCCGTCCTCCCAGGTGTCCCAGTGGCGCACGAAGACGCGGTCGTAGATCCTGCCGGAAGCCTTGGACTTCTCCCGCTCGTCGAGTCTCTTCTTCGTCTCGGCCGGCCCGACGCCCGGGAAGACGTCCATGGTGTACGCCAGATACGCGCCGTCGGGCGAGACGAGCAGGTTGCCCACGTCCAGAGGCTCTTCGGTCACCTGGAGGGCCTCCCCTCCGTCGACGGCGATCTTCCACACCTGGCTGGATGCGCCGCCGGAGCCCGGTCGGGTCGACAGAAACCACAAGGTCCGCCCGTCCGGCGACCATCGCGGATTGAAGTCGCCGTCCGGATGCGTCGTGAGACGGCGAGGCTCACCGCCGGCTGTCGAGACCAGCCACAGGTCCGTCCGCCCGCGATTGGCCTCCAGGTCCGTCCGGCGTACGACGAACGCGACCTGCCGGCCGTCCGGCGAGATCTGCACGTCGGAGATCCGATCCATCGCCAGCATGTCGTGGATCGAAAACGGATGCGTCTGCTGCGCCCCGGCGGTCAGGCAGAGGGCCAGAACGATGAGAATGGCCGATCGTCGGCCTCGTGGTGTTCCCGTGGACTCACGTCGCATGAATTCCTCCCTGAATAAGGTATCTCCAAACCGAAGCGTGCGGCCTGGGCCATGCCCTTGATGTTTCCCACCTGAGCCTTCACACTCCCTGTCGCTCAGATCGCAACGATGCTGGGCCCCTTGGCCGGCGTCTTCTTCTCCGAACTCACGTCGATAGGGATATCCAGCCAGAAGGTCGATCCGACGCCGACCTCGCTTTGGAACCCGACGGACCCGGCCAGCATGGTCGCCAGCTCTTTGCTGATGGACAGGCCCAGCCCACTCCCCGGCGTCTCGCGGGTCAGCGACCCGTCGCCGCCCTGGCGGAACTTGTCGAAGATCCGGTCGCGGTCCGACTCGGGGACTCCGCAGCCGGTGTCCCGCACGGCGATCCGCACCATCCGCTCGTCCAGCATGTACGCGCGAATCTCAATGGTCCCTCTGGCCGGCGTGAACTTCACCGCGTTGCTCAGGTAGTTGTACAGAACCTGCTGTACCTTGCCCGCGTCGGTCACGACCAGCGGAACGTCGGGACTGACGTCCATGCCGACCCGGATCTTCTTCTTGCCCGCCAGCAGGGAGAACGACGAGACGATCGACTCGCAGATCTGCGACACCGACGCCTGCTCGATGTGCAGCTCCATCCTGCCGGCCTGGGCCTTGGCCAGGTCCAGCAAATCGTTGATCATGGTCAAGAGCCGGTTGCCGCTGGTGATGATGTTCTCGGCGTACCGCTGGCCCTTCTCCTTCTTGAGCAGGCCGGGCTTCTCCCGCAAGACCTGGGCGAACCCGAGGATCGCGTTGAGCGGCGTGCGGAACTCGTGGGACATGTTCGCCAGGAACTCGCTCTTGAGCTTGTTGGCCTTGTACAGCTCGACGTTCCGCTCGGACAGCTCGGCGATCTTGGCGTCGAGCTGCCGGTTGGCCTGCCGCAGCTCTTCCTGGGCGGCCTGCAGGTTGTCGAGCATGTGGTCGAAGGCCTGGGCGAGCTTCTCGTACTCGTCCCCGGTGGCGATCGAACTGCGAATGTCCAGGTTGCCCTCGGCAACGTTGTTGGCCAGGGCCCGCAACTGGCGGATCGGGCGCAGGATCACCCGCTGCGTCACCCAGTAAAAGGCCACCATCGCGCCGGTGGCGCCGATGACGCCCGCCATGAAGGTCCAGATCTTGTTCATGAACTCGATCTTGCGGAGGTCGCCGCTCATGGAACGGGTCTGAAGGATCACCGCGCCGATGTCCTCGTTCAGGGCGAAAGGCCCCGCCGAGCCCTGCGGATTGTGGCAGCTCAGGCAACCCTCGGTTGCACGAAACACGCGCACATACGTGCTCTCGATGAGGCCTCCGCCCCGGTTGAGCGACATCACCTCGTCGCGGGTCGTGCTGTCCCTGGCGATCCCCAGCAATCTCTTCTGCTCGTCCGTCAACGGCGGCATCCCCGCCCGGTCCGGCTCCTTGTGGAAGCGAATCCACATGATGTCCGGCGAATTCGGGTCTCTGGCGGTGCCTCGTTCGTTCAGCTCGGGCAGCTTCATCCCGCTCGGCCCGCCCAGCCGAAAGTGCATCTCCTGCTCCACGAATTGCACCCGGCCGGCGTGGGCCTCCAGGAGCACCATGTGAGTGAGCTGGCGCAGCCAGGCGTACGGAACCATCAATGCCAGCGCCAAGCTCAGCAACACCGCCGAGCCGAACATGAGCCGGCACTTCTGATCCAAGGACAGCGGGCTCAGGTGCAGAACCCGCAGAATCCGTCGGAACGCATTGGCGAAGCGAATACGCATACTCAGGAGTTGATCACTGACTGCTTTTGGCCAATCCGGGGAGACTTCTGCCTCAAGCCACCCCACGGTTTCTCATCCGCCCCGGCAGGGGGGACCGTCGTTCCGCGACGGCCCCTGCCCTTCCGCGGAGGGACCCCATTTTGACATGATCGGGAGGCTTTTGCAATGCTCCTGAGGCAATAGCCTGCCCGGACCTGCCGGATCGGGCACGGGTTTCCGGATCGGCTGACCGGCCAGGCCGCGAGAATTCCGCATCTTGCGTGTTGAAATGCGCCGAGGCGAATGCAACAATAGTACAGAAGGACCGGTAATCTCGCCGACCGAGGTCGATGAGATCGCTTGCCTGACGCCAAATGGCTGAAAGCCTGATGGGAAGGGAATGATTTATGACGGCAAGGACGTTGCTCAAGCGAATCCATGTCGCCGCGACGATCTGGTTCATCGTGTGCGTGGGCTGCCTTGTGACGATCGCGCTGCATCAGGCAGGTCTCAAGTGGTGGTTGATCTTCCCCCTGTCCGGACATTCGATCCTCATGATGACCCTCCTGGTGAGCCTGTATCTGTTCGCCTTCTTCCGGGGCGTCGACGGCGCGCGCTACAACGCGATTGAACATCCCCTGACCAGCAGCGACTGCTACCTGGGTTTCTATGTCTCGACCCCCCTGATCGGCGGTTTGTTGGCTCTTGCCGCCATCAGCGACGATTACTCCCTCCATCGAGCCCTGCTCGTGGTCCCGATGGGCACGCTGGGGACGACATTTTTCGTCTGGATCGTGATCGACCCGCTGGCCGGAATGATCGAGACGCTGTTGCCCGCCAGCCGGCGGCACCGCGCGGAACGGCTGGCCGCGCGAGAATAGGCCCGGCCGCATCGGTGCCGACGAAAGAGAACGGGCTCCCCGACGCGTCGCGTTGGAGAGCCCGGTTTGCTCGCGATCAGATCAGGATCACGCCTGCTCGGGGGGGTTCTCGATCGCATGCAAGTGCTTCTGCACGCGAAGGTTCAATTCGTCGAGCTGCTTCTGATCCACCTCGCTGGGCGCGTCGCTCAAGAGGCACTGGCCGCGCTGCGTCTTGGGGAACGCAATCACGTCGCGGATGTTGTCCGTGCCGGTCAAAAGCATGGTGAGCCGGTCCAGGCCCAGGGCGATGCCCCCGTGCGGCGGAGCGCCGTAGTCCAGGGCCTTGAGGAACCACCCGAACCGCGATTCCGCCTGCTCCCGCGTGATGTTCAACAGATCGAAGATCTTCTGCTGCACCTCGGGGCGATGGATACGAATGCTGCCGCCGCCGATCTCGTTGCCGTTCAGGACGATGTCGTAGGCCTGCGAGCGGATGTGCAACGGGTCCGTGTCGAGCTTGCCCAGGTCTTCCGCCACGGGCGCCGTGAACGGATGGTGCACCGAATCGTACCGCTTCTCGTCGGCGTTCCAATCGAACAGCGGGAAGTCCACGACCCAGACGAACTCGAACGCGCCGGGGTCATAGAGCTTCAGGTCGCGTCCGACGCGACACCGCAGCGGCGCCAGCGCCTTGTTCGCGGCAGCCTCCTTGTCGGCCACGAGCAGGAGCAGGTCGCCGTCCTTGGCGTCGAACCGCGCGATCAGCTCTTTCTGCTGCTCGGGGGTGAAGAACTTGCCCAGTCCGCCGCCGATGAAGGTGGGCGTCGAGCCTTCCATCTTGATCTTGCTCCAGGACAGGCCCTTGGCGCCGAAGTCCTGGACCAGGCCGGTGAGCGTCTTCTCGATGTCGGCCCGGGAGTACGTGTCGCCGGCCGGGGCGCAGAAGCCTTTCACGACGCCGCCATTCTCCACGGTCGAGGTGAAGACCTTGAACGTGCTCTTGCCCGCCAGGTCGGAGATGTCCTTGAGTTTCAGGCCGAACCGCAGGTCGGGCCGGTCGATGCCGTAGTCGGCCATCGCCTCGTTGTAGGGCATCCTGCGCATCGGCAGTTTGACGTCCACGCCCAGAATGTCCTTCCAGATCTCGGCCACCAGCTTCTCGTGCATGCTGATGACGTCGTCGACGCCGACGAAGCTCATTTCAACGTCGATCTGGGTGAACTCGGCCTGCCGGTCCGCGCGAGGGTCCTCGTCGCGGAAGCAGCGGGCCACCTGGAAGTACCGCTCCACGCCGGCGACCATGAGCATCTGCTTGAACAGTTGCGGCGACTGCGGCAGCGCGTAGAAGGCGTTCCGGACCAGTCGACTGGGGACGAGGAAGTCCCGGGCCCCTTCCGGCGTGCTCTTGGCCAGCATGGGGGTCTCGATCTCCCAGAAACCCTGGGAATCGAAATATCTGCGAACCAGGGTTGTCACCTGATGGCGAACCTTGAGCCGCCGCTGCATCTCGGGCCGGCGAAGATCCATGTACCGGTAGATCAGGCGGGTTTCCTCGTTGGTCTTGGTCGCGTCGTCCAGCTCGAACGGCGGCGTCTTGGACATGTTCAGAACCTCGAACTGGTCCACGACCACCTCGATCTGGCCGGTGGCCAGCTTGGGATTCTCCAGACCCTCGCCGCGGGGCCGCACCACGCCGCCGGCCGCCACGACCCACTCGCATCGAACGGTGCGGGCCAGCCGGTGCGCCTCGGCCTTGACCTCGGGGTCGAAGACCAGTTGCGTCAGCCCCTCGCGGTCCCGCAGATCGAAGAACACCAGGTTCCCGTGGTCGCGATAGGATTGCACCCATCCGGCCAGGACGACCCTCTTGCCGGCGTCCGCCAGCCGAAGCTCGCCGCAGTTGTTCGTTCTCTTCAACATTCGCAAGTCTCTCGACATCGATTGCTTGCCGGGCCCCGTGAGAACATACTCCGGGCGTCAGGCAAAACCCAAATTTTACCGCCCGACGGACCTGTCGTCAAGATCGGCATCGCGGAGACTCCGGGCAAAGGGCCGAGCCGACCTCGATGCCCGGCGGGGCCGGCCGGCGACGTTTCCTCTGTCCAGACGCCGGCGGATCATTATGATGAACTCCGTGGAACCGCAGGGCCATCTGCTCTGTATACTCGGCAGATCGGTTCCGCGTGGATGGACTGTTGGTTGCTCGCGCCGGGAGGTACATTGATGGACGCGCTGTTTCTGTCACGACTTCAATTCGCCATCACCCCCTTCATTCACTTCCTGTTCGTCCCGGTCACCATCGGCCTGGCGCTGATGATCGCGGTGATGGAGACTCTCTACGCCCGATCCGGAGACGTGACCTATCAAAGGATGGCCAGGTTCTGGGGCAAGCTCTTCCTCATCAATTTCGCCGCCGGGATCGTCACCGGCATCGTTCTGGAGTTCCAGTTCGGGACCAACTGGGCCCGCTACTCCGAATACGTGGGGGACGTGTTCGGGTCCCTCCTGGCCATCGAGGCCACCGGCTTTTTCTTCCTCGAATCCACCATGATCGGCGTCTGGGTCTTCGGCTGGAAGCGGCTCTCGCCCCGGACGCACGCGATCGTGATGTGGCTGGTCGCCGTCGCCTCGTGCGGATCGGCCTTCTGGATCCTCACCGCCAACGCCTGGATGCAGCATCCGGTCGGCTACGAGATCCGCAACGGCCGGGCCGAGCTGGTCGACCTCTGGGCGGTCGTCCTGAACCCCACGGCGGTCCGCTCGATCCTCCACACCGTCAGCGCCGCGATCGCGCTGAGCGCATTCTTCGTCCTGGGGATCAGCGCGTACCACATCCGGGCCGGCACGGAACCGGACTTCTTCCGCAAATCGTTCCGCATCGCCCTGGCGACCGGCACGATCTTCACCCTCGCGGTCGTCGCGGCGGGCGACCTGCTGGGCTCCGACGTCGCGGCGCGTCAGCCGGCCAAACTGGCGGCCATGGAGTCGCACTGGGTCACGTCCGCCCGCGCCCCGATGACGATCCTCGTCTGGCCCGATCAGGAGAACGAGAAGAACCTCGTCGAGTTCGGCAAGATCCCCGGCATGCTGAGCATGCTGGCCTTCAAGTCGCCGGGTCGGGAAGTCACCGGCCTGCTCGATATCCCCAAGGATGAGCGTCCCCCCGTGGCGATCACGATGGTGCATTTTCGGCTCATGGTCGCCATCGGCTGCGCGATGCTCGGCCTGCTGGCCTGGACCTGGTGGCGAATCCGCAGGCTGCCCCAGAGCCGCTGGCTTCTGACCGCGTTGACGTGGTTCATCCCGCTGCCGTTCCTCGCGTGCAACGCAGGCTGGATCACGACCGAGGTCGGCCGCCAGCCGTGGATCGTCTACAAGGTCATGCGAACCTCCGACGCCGTGACGAAAGGCCTGCAACCCTACCAGGTGGGCTTCTCCCTCGTCTCATTGACCATTCTGATGACCGTGGTCGCGATCGTGACGTTCGTCCTGATCGCGCGACACGCCAAACGAGGCCCTCAGCCGATCGAGGCGGTCGTCGGGTCGAATCCGTCCCCCTCCCAACAGTAACCCGCGGAGCAGTCAAAGGAGCCGCATATGACGCTGGCAATCGTCTGGTTCTTCATCTGGGCCCTGCTCTGGGCCATCTACTTCATGACCGACGGCTTCGATCTGGGCATCGGGTCGCTGATGCCCTTCCTGGCCAAGGACGAGACGGAGCGACGCCTCCTGTACAACGCGACCGGCCCCCTCTGGGACGGCAACGAGGTCTGGCTGCTCACCGCAGGCGGCGTGACCTTCGCCGCGTTCCCCAAGACGTACGCCGTGATGTTCAGCGCATTCCACGAAGCGCTGACCCTGCTGGTCCTGGCGCTAATCGTTCGCGGCGTCTCGTTCGAGTTCCGCAACAAGGTCGCCACGGCCGCCGGACGGAAGCTGTGCGACCTGTGCCAGTTCCTCGGCAGCGCGCTGGCCGCTATCCTGCTCGGCGTCGCCTTCGCCAACCTCTTCCGAGGGATCCCCCTCGTCGACGGCGTTCGGCAGGGGACGCTCCTGACGCTGCTGAACCCCTATGCCCTGGCCGGCGGGGTCCTGTTCCTGGCCGTCTTTCTGCTCCACGGCGCCCTGTGGCTGGCGATCCGCACGAAGGACCGCATGCACGAAAAGGCCGCTCGCGCCGCGGGCGCTCTGTGGTATGTCGTGACAATTCTGGCCGTCGCCTTCCTGGTCTACACCGCCATCGAGACGCCTCTGTGGACCAACTATCTCAAGACGCCGGTGTTGTTCGTCGTCCCGGCCCTGGCGGTCGCGGCTTTGGTCGCCGTCAAGCCGGCTATCGCCAAGAAGCGTTTCGGCCGCGCATGGATCGCCTCAGCCGTGATGATCGTCTCGGTCACCTTCTTCGGCGTCATCGGCCTGTACCCCAACATGCTGCTCTCCACCATCGAGCCGGCGACCAACAGCATCACGC
>JAAYVJ010000723.1 GCA_012517265.1 Planctomycetota bacterium
AACGATGGCGCCGAAGACCACTGGTTCATGCCGTCGGAGGGGTATCCCGTGCTCGCCTGGCAGACGCGGCACACGGGTCTGACCGGCATCCCCGATGTGACGGCTCTCGCCCCCGAGCAAGCCCAGGCTCGGCTGGAACTGGCGGGATTCGACCTCGGCGGCATCGACTACGATTACTTTGCGGAGAAGGAGACCTGCTATCTCGACGCGACACGCAGGTATTGCGAGACCTTCTGCCCACGGGGGCGGGTCGCTCATGTGTCGTCCGCCGGCTACATCATACCGGGGACGCCCGTGAGGATCGCTGTCAGCCTAGGTCCATACGATTTCGCGGCCAATGCAGGCGACGGAAGCGAGGCCAGGCCGTTCCAGATTGAGACAGCCGGTCAGATCGATGGTCTTCGGGTTCGCCCGGATCTGTGGAACCGCCACTTCGTTCTCGCTGCGGATATCGATCTGACGCATCGCATATACCGGCGAGCCGTGATCGATTGGTTCGAAGGGACGTTCGACGGCAAGGGGCATTGCATTCGAGGCATGGTGATCCAACGGCCTGAGCCTGTGCCGGGCCCGGTTGGTTTGTTCGGGGCGATCGCCGAAGGCGCCGTGGTACGCAACCTGACGCTTCAGGGCGCGGCCCTCGATTCTCAAGGGGACCGGAGCTTCGACGCGATGGGGCTGCTCGCCGGCGAGAATCACGGGCACGTCGAGCGGTGCCTCGTCTCCGGCCGGATCGGTGTCGACGGTGGTCGAGTCGGCGGTTTGGCCGGCCTGAACACGGGGCAGGTTCTCGACAGCCAGGCCCGCGGTGCTACGTGGGCGTCCCGCGACGATGTTGGTGGGCTCGTCGGCGACAATCAGGGCCCGATCCAAGGTTGTTGTGCCCGCCAGGTCGATGTGTATGGGTACTCACGGGTCGGCGGTCTTGCCGGCAGCAATCACGGCGACCTCGCCCGCATCCAGGCCTGTTACGCACAAGGAACCGTCCAGGCGTCCTACTATCCGGCAGGCGGCCTCCTCGGAGAAAACGGCGCCGGCGTATCCGTCCAACTGACGCGTTTCGAGGCGGGCGAGGTTCGGGACTGCTATGCGGCGTGCTCCGTTGTTGCGCGAACCGGTGCAGGAGGCTGCATCGGACACGCCTATCCCTTCACCTCTCAGACGGGCTGCTTCTTCCTCGCCGCCGAGAGCGGCGGCGGTCCGGACAACGGCCTTGGCATGCCGTTGACTCCCGCACAGATGACACAGCAGACCAGCTTTGTCGGCTGGGATTTCGAAAACACCTGGACGATCTGCGAGGGGCGGGATTACCCGCGGTTGCGATGGGAGCCTGTGGAATGCGAAGGAGAGCGGTGATGTTATAGGGCAATTGCTGTGAAGGTGGTGGGCCAAGTCCGCGATATAATGGGTGGGAACTGATTTTTGGGAGTAGTGCGCATGAAAAGGGCAAGAATCTGGATGATGGCGGTTTGGATCGGTTTCTTGGCGACGGCGGCGATGGCCGGGTCGCGGGACGATCTTTGGAAACAAGTGAACGACGCGATCGACAAGGGATTGCCCAAGACCGCGATGGAGGTCCTGGATCAGATCATTCCTGGGGCTCTGGCAGATCATGCGTACGCCGAGGCGACCAGGGCCATCTGCCTGAAGATCATCCAGGAAGGGCGGATCCAGGGGAACCAACTGGAGGAGATGATTCCTCTGCTCGAAGCGCAGATCGCCACGGCGCCTGAGGCGATGAAGCCGGTCATGGAGACCGTCCTGGCTCACTGGTATTGGCAGTACTTCCAGGCCAATCGATATCGGTTCTTGCAGCGGACGCAGACAGCCCAGGCCCCCGGCGAGGACTTCACCACCTGGGACCTGGCCCGCATCCTGGCCGAGATCGACGAGCACTTCACGCTGGCCCTGGCCGCGGAGGCGGATCTCAAGGCGACCCCGATCAGCGAGTGGGACGATTTGATCGAAAAAGGGACTATGCCGGACGCGTAT
>JAAYVJ010000136.1 GCA_012517265.1 Planctomycetota bacterium
AGAAAGCCATATCGAGAAACCACCAGGTCCCGAACAGCAGAACGAATCGGCCGGGATCGTCCCCGGCGTGCGTGTGCGGTTCCGCCCGCCTGTTGCGAAGGAGAACGACGGTCCTGACCACGATCGCCGCCAGGGCCAGCGAGATCGGCAGGATCAGCACGCCGTAGTACCGGAACACCCGCCGCAGGGCCTCTGAACGTTGGTCAGGTCCCAGCAGCTTCCAGCTCTCGCTCACGTAGGCAGGCAGCAGCCTCAGGATGAGACTGTCGTCCTTTGCATCCTGCGATGGATTCGATGAAGAAGTGGTCTGCCTCTCCGCCTGGCCCGGCTCCTGGGCCTGACCGGTGTCCGCGACGTAGTCCATCTGGACTCCGGCCAGTTTGAACACCGGCGAGAGAGCGAACGAGTATGGCCAGTAGTACAGGGGCGTGTTCATGCTCGCGTACCAAAGGCAGATGGGCGTCAGTGTGATGGCGGCGCCCGCAACGAGCAGCACAACATCGATGCCCGCCTTTCTCCAGCCGTAGCGATGCAGGATGGGCTGAGCCAGGGTGAACAGACCCACCGCCGCGATGGCGGAGACGCCGGTCTGCTTGAACATCGGCCCGCCGACCAGCAATCCGCCGGTGAGCAGGAGCCACCAGCATCGGCCGCTGAGGTGATACCAGACGAAGGAACAGACCCCCATAGCCATCAGGGCGATCATGAACTGCTCCTTGACGTTGCCGAACTTGGCGATCACCGGGGCCGAGAGATAGACCGCCCCTACAATCACCGCGATCACAGCGGCGAGACTCCCGTACAGGCGGCGGATTGTGAGAAACACGAAGGTCAGGGCCGCGGCCTGGAAAAGCCCCTGGAGGACTTTGGCACCGGTCTCGTTGTACCCGCTGAGCGTGACGCCGAGCATGTTCACCAGGAGCGTGCCCGCCTGGGCGCTGGGTTTTTCCTCGTAGCCGACGCGGGCGCCCGACAGGACGTGCTTGGCCGAGTACACATAGGAACCGCTGTCGAACGGGTCCGGCTGCTTGAGCTCGAAGTACTTGCCCAGGAGAAACGGGACGCCGGCGAAGACCGCCAGCGTGACAGCCACGAGGATCTGTTTCCTGTTGCCCGACAGGAACGGGATGGGGTCGGACGCACGGTCGGCTGCGGGTTTCTTCCTTCGCGGCGATGCGCTCATTCAGTTGTCTCCCTGCTCATCGGACGACTCCAGGACCTCCCTGATTACATACGTCGGCCGGTTCTGCGATTCATGGTAGGTGCGGACCAGCAGCTCGGCGATCAGGCCCATCAGGATGAACTGGACCGTCGTGATCACCAGCACAGCCGAGAGGAGAAGCAGCGGATTGCCGCTCATATCCGTCTTGTGCTCGATCTTCTGATAGACGACGATCCAGGCGAAGAGGAACGCCAGCAGAGCGGTGAACAGGCCCAGCCCGCCGAAGGCGTAGATGGGCTTGGTCGAGAACGAGCCCAGGAACTTGACGGTCATCAGGTCCAGGACCACCTTGAGCGTCCGTCCCAGGCCGTATTTCGCCTTGCCCGCGGTCCTCGGCCGATGGTTGACCACACACTCGGTGACCCTTGCGCCGCTCCAACTGGCCAGGGCCGGAATGAACCGGTGCATCTCGCCGTAGAGCCTGGTCTCGGCCAGGATCTCCCGGCGGTAGGCCTTGAGCGTGCAGCCGTAGTCGTGCAGGCGGACCCCGGTAATGTAGGAGATCAGACCGTTGGCCAGGCGCGAGGGCAGCTTTCGCTTCAGGGCGGCGTCGTGTCGCACCTTCCGCCAGCCGCTGACCACGTCGTAGCCCTCGTCGAGTTTGGCGACGAGCATGGGGATGTCGGCCGGATCGTTTTGGAGATCCGCGTCGAGCGCGACGACGACATCGCCCCGCGCGCGGGCGAACCCGGCGCTCAGGGCCGCGGTCTGGCCGAAGTTCCGGCGGAACCGGATGACGCGGACCCTCGGGTCCGAAGCCTGAAGACCCTTCAAGATCTCGAAGCTGCGGTCGGTGCTGCCGTCGTCGATGAAGATCAGCTCGTACTCGTGACGGCCCGTCAGCGAGCGGGTGATCTGCTCGTACAGCGGCGGCAGGTTGTCCTGCTCGTCCAGCAGGGGCACCACCACCGAAATCTGCGGCTGCTTCTTGTCGTTCGCTGCTTTTGTCATATTCCCTTTGGCCATCAGATGTTGCGCAAGCCTCTATCGTACCGGTCCGGACGCTCTGGTGCAACGACAGAACCCGTCCGCCTTGGAAGAATTATCGGCTGTCAAGCGTCCGCAGGTCAGTTAAAATACC
>JAAYVJ010000137.1 GCA_012517265.1 Planctomycetota bacterium
CTCAGGAAGATCCCGACGCGAAGGGCCGGCCCCCCGATGAATTCAGCGTCCTGGACTCTGTCCACATCGGTGATTGTGCCGTCGGCCGGGGCCAGAAGCACGCTGTCGTCGCGAGGCGGCTCCCGACGCGGATCCCGAAAGAACATCAACGCCCAGGCCAGAATCGCCGCGAGGATCCCCTCGACGGCAATGACACCCCACAGAGGCAGCCACGCCGGCCCGAATAGCCCGGTCGCGCCCATCAACGCCAGGAGAGCTGCCGGGTATATGACCACCTCAGGAAACCCGTATTTCGTCAAAGGAATTCGCATAAACACAGGATCATATGCATTCCGCGATCCTCAATCAATAAAAAACGGCCCGGCTGTGCAGGCGCAAAGAGAAAGGCCGACCTCCGCCAGTCGGCCACCTCAGAGAAAGTGATAGGCATTGTCGTAAGCGAAGTCGCCAAGGGACGGGCGATCTGCGAGTCCGCAGTCTCCCAAGGGCCAGATTCCCCGGCGTCTTCATTAGAATGGACGCCGACGGGGGCCGAGTGTTACAGAGTTTCTTGAGATTTCGGCAAGAAAGTCCCAGCGGGCGGGCCATGGGAGGGGGCGATTCGCCTGTGGAGGAGCGATGACTCGATCGTAAGTGGTGAAGGGGAAAGACTTTATGTGGATCGGCTGCGAGGGGCGGAGCGTCTTTGTCCGTTCCGATCGCGTTCGGGATTGATCCGGCGTGACCGTGAATCTCTCTTGACTTGGTTTGTGAAAAGATGTATGTTCTTGCGTTTCCTGAACGCGGGGAGTGTACGACCCTGCCTCGGCGGGGTGATCGTTGCGGATTCGGACCGTGGGTGTTTGAGGTTTCACGGCTCGCTGTGCGGATCTGCGTCCCCGGTGCGGACAGAGCCCATGAGCCCTTCAGTATTTGGCTGAAGCGGCGCAATGAGTTGAAAATAACGTAGAAGGAGAAGTCCAGAATGAAAGAGTCAGCGGTGGAAAAGAACAGAAGCGTGCACGACCTTGTGGAAGGTCCCGCAGGGTATCTGGAGCGCGGCTGGGTTATCGCGAACCACAAGCTCGTGTCGTTCCATGCCGCATTTATTTCTTCGGTCCTCAGCTTGCCGGCTGCGGAGCTGACCAAGCAAGCCGCCGAAGGCGCGAACATCAAGGGCGTCGTGCTGAACTTCATGTTCTCGCCGATGCACGCCGAGCTGTGGATCTCGCTGGTGATCCTCTACCTCTCCTGGCACATCGCCATCGCCATCCATGAGATGGGGCACTTCCTGACCGCCGCCAAGCTGACGGCTCTGAACAAGGATTCGCAGGAGAAGGCCGATGCGGCACTCGCCGGGGGCAACAAGTTCGGCTACTATGCCAAGATGCTCCTGCTGATTCCGTGGGGCAAGTTCTACGGCGTCCGCAAAGAGAACGGCAACTTCGCGCCCGACGCTCCGTACAACCTGGCCGTGGCGGCCGCCGCTCCGATCTGGAGCCAGTGGCTGGCCACCATCTGCCTGCCGATTGCCGCGTTCTTCATCGTCGTGGGATTGCTGGCCAAGCAGGACTGGATGATTTACATCGGTCGGTTCTTCCTGGCCCCCGGCGTGGTCGGGTTGCTCGACAGACTCCTGGCCGACCCCGGCAAGCTCAGGGAATTCCGCAACCGCGAGAAGGCCGCCGCCGAGGCTGCCGCCCGCGCCGCTGCGATCGCCGCCTCCGGCGAGGCCTGGACTGCCCGCGTCGCCCAGGTCAAGAAGACCATGCTCACCAGCCGTATGCAGCAGGTCACCCTCAAGGACGGCAGCCGTGTCACCGCTCCCTGGCAGTATCGTAACTGCGCCATGGGCGGGCGGCACACCGAGAAGGAGTATCCCGAGAGCAACATCAGCATGCAGGAAAGCATGTTCATGCCTCTCTCGCCGAAGACCTATGAAGACGCCCAGGAAATGACGGTGAAACTCCAGAGCCGTCTGAAGGAAATCATCGAGTCCGCCCCCGGCGCCAAGGTCATGGGCGTCGGTCTTGAAGGCGGCATCGCTCCCTACATCGACAAGGAGCCCACCGACCAAGTGCCCGAGCAGCGCATGTGGCGCTTCATGAAGCAGGCCATCCTGGACTGCGAGCTCGTGCCCGGCGTGGACGTCGCCATCGCCCTGGACCCCGCCTGCTCCGAGCTGGAGAACGCCTACCGCGAGGAACGCGGCGAGCCGGATTCCGTCGGTATGTACCGCTTCTGGCGCGACAAGGACAAGGTTGAGATGAGCCGTGACCAGATCCTCAACCTCTTCAAGAAGGCCATGGAAGACGGCATTCCGGTCCTCTCCATCGAGGACGGTTTCGGCGAACGCGACCACCAGGGCTGGCAGAACATCATGAAGGAGCTTGGCGACAAGATCTTCATCATCGGCGACGACCTGGTCACGACGAAGGACTCGAACATTGAGAAGTGCGCCAAGAACGGCGAAATCAACGCCTCGCTGATCAAGGCCAACCAGATCGGCACCATCACCGAGACCGTGCTGGCCATGCTGACCTCTCTGGGGTACGGCGCCGAACTCGTGATCTCGCACCGGTCCAAGAGCCCGAACGACCCGTTCGAGGCGGAAATCGGCACCGCGATGAATGCTCTGGGCGTCAAGTGCGGCGGCGGCGCCAACACCGAGCGTCTGCAGAAGTACGGCCGCGTCATGGAAATCCTGGCTTTGGCCCGTTCCTCGCAGCGTCAGATGACGGACAAGGAACGCAAAGAGACTCAGGACACCATCAAAGAACTGGTCAAGGCCCTCACCGGTCAGGACGTCACGCTCAAGGGCGACGCCGGCGACCAGGATATCACGGGCCTGTTCATCAAGATGCTCGCCATCGAGGCCGTCAGCGGCACCGAAGAGGCGACCAACGCCGGTATTCCGTCGGCGGCCGCCTCGCTGTTCCTCGGCAAGAGCGGCATCATCCGCTTCAAGGGCTCGACCCCGCTGGGCACCAGCGCCGGCGAGGACGAGGCCATTCACTACGTGGACAGCATCATCGAGGCCTCCGAGACGACCAAGAAGTATCCCGACATGTTCAAGAACGTCGGCGACGGCACCTTCCGCTTCAAGAAGGAGGTGAAGGTTGCGGATATCAAGGCCAAGAACGATGAGAAGCTCACGGCCCTGTGGAAGAAGTCCCGTCGGTATGACGGCAAAGGTTGCATGGACGCGGTCAGCCACATCGAGGGCGTGCTCGCCAAGGCGTTCATCGGCCGCAAGGTCGGCCAGCTCGGCACCCTGCTCGACGCCGACAGGGAACTGCTCGGTCTGGAACTGGGCGAGGCCATTCGCATGGGCCGGATTCCCCAGGACGCCCCGAAGGAAAAGAAGATTCACGCCATGCAGCGCAAGAGCGTGCTGGGCATGAACGCCATTCTGTCGATGTCTCTGGCTCTGGGGCGGACGATTGCCGCCGGACAGGGCAAGGAGCTTTGGCAACTCATCCGCGAGATATCGTCCGACACGATGGCCAAGTTCATCGCCGCCAACGCCAAGGGCGAGAAGAAGACCGTCGCGGACCTCAAGAAGATGGATTACGACCAGCTCCAGGCGCTGTATCGCAAGGTTGCGGCCGATGCGATCAAGGAAGGCAAGACCCTGTACGAGCTTCTGCGTGCTCAGTTGCCGGTCTATCCGGTCTGATAGGGCTCGATCGAGCGCGGATTTCTGAAGAATCACTTCAGAAGAATCCGGGCAACGACCGATAAACCAAGTAGGTTGGAGGCCCGTTGGGTTGGGGGCCCTTGGCTGAACGGTTGGATGTGGATGCAAAGCGGCAGGTGTGGCCCTCTCCAGTCGATGGAGACGGGTCACGCCTGCCGCAGTTTTATGTGGGGTTGGGCACCGCGTGCGGGCCCCGTGTCGAGACCTGACTGCGGATCGTGCAGAGGCGTGGTATGCTTCGCTTTCTGATCTTCGTGATCTTCTTCAGCAGCGGCGCCGTGGCGCTCGGCGGGGCGGTCCTGTGCGACGATTTCATCCAGTATTGCCGCAACCAACATCTGGTCCGGCAGGCCCAACTCTCGATCGAGAAGCTCCAGTCGCTCAACGCGGAATACGACGCCCTCCTCAAACAGCTCGAGAGCGACCCCAACGCCATCAAGCGAATCGCCCCGGTCACGCTGGGCACCCGGCTGGAAGACCCCAACACGGTTTATCCCAAGGCCCACGCCGCCGAACTTGCCATCGCCCGCAAGGCCCTGGCGGCCGCGGAGAAAAAGCCCGAGGAGGTTCACATCCCCCGCTGGCTCGAGCGGTGCAGCGAGCCGGCCAAGCGGATCGTCCTGTTCATCTCCGGGGCCAGCCTGGTCCTGATCTCCATGGTCTGCTTCACCGCCGCCGATGACGGCCAGGACGAAGCCGAAACCGCCTGATTTTCACTCTCCCTCGCTCACCTCTGCTTCCCCGTCCCGGCCGTCAGTCCGTCCAGCAGTCGCTCCAGCAGTCGATACGTGGTCGCCGTGTGGCCGTATCCGGCCCGTATCCGATCGGGATTCTGAATGAACGGCGCGTCGACGAGTTCGTCCGCGCAGTGGGCGAGCATCGCCTCGATGCTGTCCACGGAGTATTCCAGGTGGAACTGCAGGCCCAGCGCGCGTCCGCCATACTCGAAGGCCTGATTGGGGCAGGCTTTGCTTTCCGCCAGTCTCGTCGCCCCGGCGGGGATGCCGAACGCATCGCCGTGCCAGTGGAAGGCGGTGAACTCCGCCGGGAGGAGGCCGAACAGCTTCGACGAGGAGGCCTCCCGGGTCGAACGCACCGGGTGCCATCCGATTTCGATCTGCGGATTCTGCGCCACCTTGGCGCCGAGCACGTCGGCCAGGAGCTGCGCTCCGAGGCAGACGCCGAGGATCGGCGTCCCGGCGGCGAGGGCCCGTTCGATGAAGGTCTTCTCGTCCGGCAGCCAGGGGTGATCGCGGTGCTGGTAGACGTTCATCGGGCCGCCCATCACCGCCAGCAGGCCGAGCGACGCCGGATCGGGAAAGGACTGGTTCTCGTAGACCAGCGTCGTCGTCAGCGTGTGGCCGTGCTTGCTCGCCCAGACGGCGATGGTGGCGGCGTTCTCGAAGGGCACATGTTGCAGACAATGGACGATCATAAGGGGGGCTCAGCCTTTCTGCATATCGGGGCCATCGCGTCCCCCGGCGTCGATCCGCCGGGCCGGCTCGCGCGGCATCGTGATTGTTTCCTTCTTTCGGCGACCTCTCATCTCGCCGCCTCGCCTTCAGCCGCTCTTTTCCATTCCACTCTACTGTTCTCGCGGCAGCGTGTCCCTGTGGATTCGCTCTCGAAAATTCTTGGGATCAGAGGAGTTGGAGACGGCCGTGTCGTACGTGATGTCGCCGGCTTGGTACAACTCCACGAGCGAATCGTCCATCAAATGCATGCCCAGCCTGGTGTTCGTCTGAATCACGCTGACGAGCATCTGGAGTTCCCGGTCCCGGATGTGTTTTCGCACGGCGTGATTCACCAGGAGCAATTCCGTGGCCAGCTTCCGCTCCTTCTTCCCGACCGAGGGGACGAGGCGATGGGCCAGGATTCCCTGCAACGAGCTGGCCAGTTGGGCGTAGATCTGCCCCTGTTTCTCATGGGGGAAGATGGCTACGATCCGTTCGACGGTCTGCATCGTGTTGGGCGTGTGGCAGGTGGCGATGACCAGATGCCCCGTCTCGGCGGCGACCAACGCGGTTTCCGTGGTCTCCAGATCCCGCATCTCGCCGACGCAGATGACGTCGGGATTCTGACGCAGGACATGGGTCAACGCGCTGGAGAAGGACTTTACGTCGGTGTGCAGTTCCTGCTGGACGATAATGGCCTTCTTCTGTTTGTGGACGTACTCGACCGGGTCTTCAATGGCGATGATCTTGCATCGTCGCTCGCTGTTGATCAGATCGATCATGTAGTTCAGCGTCGTGGTTTTGCCGCTGCCGGTGGGGCCGGTTAAGAGGACCAGGCCGCTCGGCAGACGGCAGAGGTCTTCGATCTGCGGCGGCAGCCGGAGTTCGTTGCGCGTTTTGATGTGGTCCATGACCGGCCGGATCGCCATCTCCGCATTGCCCGCGTGATAGTAGATGGAGACGCGGAACCTGCCCAGTTTCGGATCGAAGAGCGAACAGCACAACTGCCAGTCCCGCTCGAACGCTTTCTGTTGTTCTTCATTGAGGAGACTGTAGCACAGGGCTTGCGTCTGCTCTCGCTGGAGGGGGGGCCTGTTCGACAGGATGATCTCGCCGTTGATCCGGAACGTCGGCGGCAGACCGGCTACAATGTGGATGTCCGACGCGTTCTCGCGTCTGGCCAGAGCGAGGATCTGCTGCATTTCGGTGCTCAGGGGCATAGCCTACCTTCCAAACAGTCTTCTGAAGAACCCGCGTTTCTCCACTTTGCGGAGCATGGTCTTGGCCGGTTCCCAGTCGGGCCGGAGATTGTGGCTCTGCTCCAGGCTGTGGACCGCCTCGGACAGACCCAGGCTCGCCTGGCAACAGCCCAGTTCGTACCAGGCCAGGGGGGAGCGGGGGAACTCCTGGACGGCCTGCTTGAGATACTGGATGGCCTGGACATGCCGGCCGCTCTTTCGAAACAGCCGTCCCGCCTCCAGTTGGACGATCGCCAGTGATTTCCCGGCGCAGGCAATCGCCTTGTTGACGCAGCCTTCGGCGATGGGGCCCTTTCGATCCAGGAAGACCTCCGCGCGGACCAGCCACACGCGAGGGGTCAGGTTGTCCTTGGCCACCGCGTTGTCCGAGTACGCGACGGCCTGATCCATCCGGGCATCCCGCAGGCAAGCCAGCCCTTTGAGGGACAGAAGCTCGGGATGCTCGGGAAAGAACCCCAACGCCTTGTCCGCCCAGACGCGGGCCTCCGGGTATTCGCCCAATTCGATCAGCATCAACACCTGCCCGGCCCAGGCTTCGAACAGGGTGTTGTTCTGCTCGAGCATTCGGGAGTAGTTGCGCAGAGCCAGCTCATAGTCGGCCGCCAGCCAGTACTTTACCGCCTCCCGATGATAGTACTCCGCGTCCCGGATCGGTTCGCCTCTCGGCTTGTCGCCCCGTGGTGTCGCGTCGTCGCCAAATTCCAGCCGTGAGAATCTGTCCATGCGCTACTCGATCCATCCTCTTCTCCATAGGGGCCACCACAGCATGAAGGCCTGTCCGCGAATCTCGGAGGCCGGTATGACGCACGCGTTCTTGATCATCCCATCGTCCAGCCGCAAATGACCGTGCCCGGTGACCGTGTACTCCGTGCTGACGAAGTACCGGGCGGATGGAATCGAGATCTGCGAGCGGATCGGGTCGCGCTGCAGCCAACGCGGGACCGGAAACTCATTGGGGTCCAGGCGGTGTCCGCCTACGACAAAGACGCCGTCGCGAATCTGGATCGTCTCCCCCGGCAGTCCGACGATCTGTCCGATCGTTGCCTCGCTGGGAGTGGCCCAGCGGCTGTAGAGGGTGTTTCGAAAACCCTGCGGATGGAACCGCACCAGAGCGCCTCGGGGCAGCGCGCTGCCTGAATCGACCGCGAGCCGCCGGACCAGAAGCAGATCGCCTTGCTGGACGTTCATCGCGGGGATCGTGAGGGGCGTGCGGCCGGTGGCAAGGCCGTAGGCCGCCACGCGAGGCGCCGTCCAATACAGAATCGTCAGAACGGCCACAATGACCAGAGTCGTCCCGACTCTCGCGAAGAACTCGGTGATCTCCCGAAACAGACCATACTGAAGGCCGATCCACGCGTGGAGTCCGATCGCCAGCCCGATCAG
>JAAYVJ010000724.1 GCA_012517265.1 Planctomycetota bacterium
CGGATGCGAGACGTCCAGGCCGTGGCCGAGCTTGAGAATGACCGGCCGCGAAACCGGCTCCTCCGCCGCCTGAGCCGGCGCGCTCATCGCAAGCAGAGCGACGCACAACGCCGTTTGGCCCATCGGTCCTATCCGTCCCATACGTCCCCTTGTCCTATCTTCCCCACACGATCACATTGTCGATCGCGCCGGTGTCGTCGAACGAGCCGAATCCGATGCCGCCGGAGAGGAACGTCTTGTCCTGGGCCGTCATGATCGGCTTGTCCATGTTGTCGAAGTAGACCTGGATCGAGCCGCCGGCCGAATCCCGCACGACCCGCACGTCGTGGAATCCCGTGCTCCAGTCCGTGCCTTCGGTCCGCTCTTTGACAATCGACACTCGCGGCTGGCCGTTGACGATGAGGATCGAATTGGCGACCTCGTCGGATTTCGTCGCGATGTGGACGTAATAGAAGTGCGACGGATCCTGGTACCCGAAGACGACGACCATGTCGCGGTGGCCGTATTCCTTGCCCGTCTGTTCCATCCTCGCCTGAACGACGAAGTCCGAGACTTTCAGGTCCTTGACGCGGGCGATATTGAACGGCGACCGCACCGGCGGCTCGTACCTGCTCTGCTGGAAGAGCGTATAGACGCAGTTGCCGTCCTGCGAAGCGATCTTCCAGGCGTTCGGATCGGTCTGCGTCCAGCGGCCCGCCCCACTTTCGAAATCCTCGAAGAACGCCAGCGGCAGGCCGTTTCGCTCGGGCGTCAGAATCTCCGGAGCGGCCAGCTCGCGAATCCGCAGATTGCGGAACCGGTAGATCTTGCCCTTCTCGCCGTGATGCTGGATCGCCAGATAGCCCTCGCGGTCCACCGTGTCCATCGTATCGGTCGTCAGAACGCCGTTGAGGTAGATCCGGATGCTGGAGCCCACGCAATGGATGCGGTAGCGATTCCAGCCGTTGCGATCGAACGCGCCCCTGGTCCGCTCGACGAAGGCCTTCGCGGAGTTGGCGTCGTTCTGCAGGGGGACCAGCCAGAGCCGCCGGCCCTCGTCGTACAGGCCGCCGGACCACTGCCGCTCTGAGGGATCGACCTCGGCCTGATAGCCGAGGACATTGTTCTTCGCCACGTGACATCGGAACATGAACCCGGAATTCGAGTCGCCCTCGGGCATCTTCACTTCGGCCTCGAAGATGAAGTCCCGGTACGGCCTCTCCGTCGTCAGAAAGAACTTCTTGTCGGCCTGGAGCTGGATCTCGCCGTCCTCGACCCAGGCCTTGCCCCAATCATACGGATTCTTCCAGCCGGCAAGGGTCTGCCCGTCGAACAGGGGTTTCCAGCCTTCCTGGCCGGGTTCGGCGGCCCGAGCCGCCCACGGCAGGGCCAACACGATCCAGGCCAATACAATCCCGGTTTGCGTTGCGTTTCGCTGTCTGGTGCTTCTCATCTGCTGTGCTCCGATGCCACTGGGTTTGCGATGCCAAGATACCTGTGACACAGGGTACACCAACCCCGGCCATTTTCCAAGGGGCTATGCAAGAGAAGACGATGGGCTGTTCGTGCCGTCCGAAATTCGTTCACTCCCGGCGAGGGAACCGGATGGCGGCGGAAGCATCTGAGTTGGCATCTGAGTTCCTGGGGGCCCGCCCCCAGACCCCGGGCATTTGGCGCGTTGGGCCAGCAGCATGACGGTCTCGGAGGTCTGTTGTGCCGGCGACTGTCTTGCAGAGTCCCCGGGGTCATCCTCATACCACGACTATCGCATCGCCGTCGCGGCCGCGTCTTGCCCTCCATTCTCATGCTGCTGGCGCAAGGCGAAAAATGCCGGGGTTTCAGGGGCAGAGCCCCTGGCATGAGCAGTCCGCCTACATCGGGAATCGATCCGCCCCCGTATGCCGGCCACACTCGTCGCGAGCCGCGACGGAGGAACCGTCAGGTCGAATCTTGACGAATAAAGGGCTTTGGCATAGACTCGGTGCCTGTGCCTGCGAGCAGACCACGGGTCTGCAACGAGTGGGACACCGCTCTTGCGAAATCCATGAGGCGACGCGAAGTCGACAGAAAGGACGCACGCCATGCGATATATCTACATGACTTTGATCATCCTGTTCACCGCGGTCGTTCTGATTTTCACGATTCAGAACTCGGCCCCGGTGACTCTCGCGTTTCTGTCCGCGAAGGCGACGCTCTCGGTATCCGTGCTCGTGATCCTCGTCTACCTCTTCGGCATGCTCACCGGCGGCTCCGCGCTGATGTTGGTGCGGAGCTTGTTCAAAGGCGCCCGCAAGAAGAGCGCGACGAAACCCGCGTGATTCTTCTCTTTGCCTATTCTCTCATCGCGAGTTCGACAATCCGATCGATCTCCCGCACCATCCCCTTGACCAGCTCGGCGGTCAGGGCCACGTCGCGATGCGCCTGCGAAATGGACTCCGGCTGGGCCATCGCGCCGACGATCGTGATGTTCTCGAGCGCGTCGCCCAGGCGGATCGCATCGCGGGCGTCCTGAATCGTCGCCGGGCGTCGCCGCCCCGTCTGCTGGTCGATCCAGGCGTACTGCCCCGGGCTGGACATCAGGACGAGGTCGCCAAACCCGAATCTCGCGACCCGTTTGGGGTCGCGGCCGTACAGCACGTATTGCTTGCCGGCGTGGGCGAGGCGACCGCGACGACCTCCGCCTCCTGGGGCATCAGCCGGAACGACTCCGCGTGGATGTCCGCCTCGAACCCCGAACCGATGATGCCGACTTTCACTCTTGCGGAATTGTGCATGGCTGCGATTCTCC
>JAAYVJ010000725.1 GCA_012517265.1 Planctomycetota bacterium
CATGGCGATCCTGATCGTCAGCATGTGAGCGGCCGGGTCGTAGTGGACTGCCCAGGGGCCCGGCGTGAGAGTCGCCTGCTCGCCTGTCTTGGTCGTGAGAGTGGTTGTCTCGCCCGGCGTGACGGCGATGCGGCCGAAGCTCAGGACTGCCGAGGCGATGCGGCCGTCGGGCTCGATGATGAATTCCCATCCATGCCGGTCCGATTTCCAGCGGCCGGCCATCGCGGCGGGAAAGGGCGATCCGTCCTGTGTGGCTACAGCGACGGCCTGTACGGGTTTGGCTTGGGGACGATTGCAGCCTCCGGTGACCATTATTGTCGCCCACACTGCGACAGCGAACGCCCTTGTGAGTCTCATCCGACAGAGTCCTTTCTCAGATCGTATCCCTATGAGCCGGGGGTATTGTACCACGCGTGCGTCGTGCGGCCAAAGAAAGGGTTCTTAACTGAATTGTGAGGGTGAACGGACACGGATTCCGACGCTTCGCGTCGGGACTTTGGCGCATTGGGGCCACCAGCATGGAGGGGCGTTGCACGCCCCATCGCGACATCCGGCTCCCCAAGCGAACGCTTCGTTCTCGCTCAAGCCGGAGGGCGCAACGCGATAAACTCCCCCCGGATGAGCCCTCGCCCCGGAGGGACGCCGCGCGTCCGGGGGCCTGCCACGCCGGAGGTTCCGATGATCCCCCGAAATGAAGAACCAAAAGAAAAGAGGCAGGTCTGGAGACCTGCCTCGATGGATGCGATCGTGTGACCGTCAATTCTACTTGCGGCGACGCAGGAGCAGGCCGCCGAGGCCCAGCAGGGCGATCGTCGTCGGCTCGGGGACCACCGCGATCGAACACCGATCCAGGAGCGTCACTCCGTCGCTGTCGTAGAGGTTCAGATTCGTCGTGCCCGCGCTGAGCCCGACGATTCGGACGACGATGTGGTCGCCGGCTTCGACCGCCGGGTTCGGGGGGAAGCTGACCACGGTGAACTCGTACCAAGCGCCGTATTGCGGCCAGTACTTCATCAGCGAGGCGCCGCCGGGATCGCCGGCCTCGGTGAACTTCGGGGCCGTCTCGAACGTCGCGACGTCCGGCGTCCCGATCTCCAGCCAGCCGGCGTAGGCGCCGTTTCTGCTGTTGGCCACGGTGATTGTGACCGTGTCTCCGACGCCGATCGGCTCGATCGGCACGCCAACCAAAGTCAGATCAGCCGCCGCGGCTGAAGCCAGTCCCAACACCAGAACTACGCCAAACCAAGCCTTCATCATCTCCTCCTCCTATTGCCTCAGACTCCCCAAAGAGCCTTCGTCGCAAAGACCGAGGAGCACTCCGTTGCCGCGTCCGGTCAGATCCGACGCAAGGGAAGCGTATCAGGGGACCAGGTTCCCGCCGCAATCGCCGGGAACGCCCGGGCCGTCCGGGGCTTCCTTGATGAACCAACTGGCGGCCAGGACGTTCAGGTCCGTCGCGCCGACGCGATAGAACCCCGTCTTGGCCGAGCCTTCCACATCGCGGGCAAAGTCCGCGCAAATGCCGTTCTCGATGGCCGCGATCCCGGGGCCGAACGGGGGCTCGAGGACCTGGTAGGCCTTCGCGAAGATGCCCATGTCCTGGAGACCGACATAGTGATAGCCGGCCTTGGCGGAACCTTCCTTCAGGCCGTCCGCGTCGCCGCGGCACTGCCGGGGGTAGGCCCAGCAGGCGGGTTTGCCGACCGCCACCCACTCGGCGTAGTCCGGATGGCTGGGCGGGAGCAGGTCCGCAGCGGCGACGTCGCCGCCCACTGCGACGTTCGTCGCCTGGGCCAGGTCGACCGTCGCGGGCACGTCCGGGTTCGTCAGGACGACGCCCCCGCGGGCTTCATTCAACGCGATGGTCACGGTGGCGGCCTCGCTGAGGGTCAGCTTGAACAGCAGGCCGCTGGTCGGCGGGGCGTTCGGGGAGTCATCGCCGGTGGGGTAGTACAGGGCGCCCATCTCCACGGTGATGCCGTTGGTGCCCAGGCCGCCGAGAGCGCCGGGGTCGCACGGGTCTGCGACAGGGGTGTATCCATTCGGATCCCAACTGGCCACCTCGCCGGTGGTCGCGTCGACTGTGATATAGCGGCCGAAGTTGCCGGGGAAGATGCCGTAGCCGGGCTTCTGTGCAGTGCTCTCTCCGCGGATGAAGTCGGAGATGCCCACGATCTTGCCCTTGTTGACGGTGATGTCCAGGGCGAAGGCCCGGACTCTCTCGCCGTCCGTGGCGTACTTGACCGCGGCCATCGAGCCGTCGGACTCGACGGTGATATGCACGGCGGCCATCGCCGGGGCGGCAAAGAGAAGCGATGCCAACAACAAGCTCAGCTTCCTCATGACGGTACCTACCTTTCTCTTTTCTTCTTCGTTCTTTGCTCTTCTTCTGCACGGGGCCGGGGGCCCCGAGGGATCCGGGTCCTTACACCTGCCAAACATTGCAGTCATCCGGTCACAAGTCACCGTGTCGCGCGGGCACACAAGCAAGCCGACCGCCCCCGTAGGGATGGGGCGGGCCGAATTCGCAGTGTCGCCGTGCTCGTCTATTCCCGCCAACAGCCGACACTGCACGCGGCTGTGCCGTATGCGTTGCCCAGCGATAGTACAGGTCAGGTTCCAAAGTACCACAAATGGATAAGAAAATCAAGCCGAAAAGAAATCCGCCAGCCCTCCAGCGGCCCCCAGGTCTCCTCGGATCGAAGCTGGTTCTGAGGCGATTCCCCCGGGCCGCGGCGTCTCCAATGAGCGGCAAGAGAAGGGGGGAAATCATAGTTATTGAATGGGGTATTGTCCGCAGGGTCCACAGACTGGATGGGTGTTCGCTTGATTCCCCAGGCTCCTCCATGTACGCCGGGGACCTCTTGTGGTATGCTCTGGCCATGCAGAATTTCTTCTCGGGACGGCTGTTGTTTGTTAGAGTCTGCCTGCTGGGCAGCGTGCTGCTGCTGCTGCTGATCGGCGTTCTGACGATCTACGCGGTCGGCAACCCGCTCGATTCGAGTCCCGCCGACGTCAAGGATATCGCCCAGAAGGCCGGGCTCTGGAGGAAACAACTTGCCTTCATCGGGTTCAGTCTGGCGGGTTTCGTCGCGGCCAACATCGTCAATTACCGCCGGCTGGGGGAACTGAGCTACTGGATCTTCGGGATCGTGCTGGGGCTGCTGGTTTACCTGGTCATCAGCCGGTACGTCTCGCTTCCCTTCGCCGGGTCCAACCGCAACGACGTGCACCGCTGGCTCGTGTTTCACCCCTCGCTGCCGCAGGTGCAGCCGTCGGAGTTCTGCAAGCTGGCTTACGTGCTGGCTCTGGCCTGGTACCTCCGCTATCGCAGCAACTATCGCAGTTTTCGGGCCCTGGCCGGCCCGTTCGCGCTGACGCTGCTGCCGGTCGGGCTGATCCTGATCGAGCCCAACCTGGGGACCGCGATGCTGATGATGCCGGTGTTCTTCACGATGCTCTTCATCGCCGGGGCCAGGCCCAAGCACCTGGCGATGGTCGTGCTCGCGGCGGTTCTGGTCAGTCCCGTGATGTGGTTCAAGATGCACACCTATCAGCGGGAGCGGATCAGCGGCGTGCTGCTCCAGAGCCAGTGGATTCGGCAGAAGGCCGCCAGCAGCCAGGCATTCAGCAACATCCTCCTCGACGACAAGTTCACGGAACGTCGCTGGCAAAACGACTGGGGCCGGCACCTGATCCGTTCGAAATTCGCCATCGCCTCCGGCGGCCTGGTCGGCAGGGGATTCGGGCGGGGGCCCTTCATCAAGTATGCGTTCCTGCCCGAGCGGCACAACGACTTCATCTTCGCCGTCATCGCCCATCAGTTCGGTTTTCTGGGCAGCCTGTTGTTCCTGGGGCTCTACGTCGTGCTGGTCCTGTGCGGCTTGGAGATCGCAGCGCACAACATCGACCCCTTCGCCCGGCTGGTGGCCGTCGGAATCTCCGCCATGTTCTCCGTCCAGGTGCTCGTCAACGTGGGGATGACCCTGGGCATCATGCCGATCACCGGGCTGACGCTGCCGTTCGTCAGCTACGGCGGCTCGAGTCTCCTGGTCAATATGATGGCCGTCGGCCTGCTCAACAACATCGGCCGGTGCCGCCCGTTCAGCGTCGCGCCGAGGAAGTAGGTTGGTCAAGGGATTCCGACAAATCGTGGTCTTCACCGCCCTGAGCCGGGTCCTGGGCATGGTGCGCGACATGGCATTCGCCTACTTTCTCGGGGCCGGCGGCCTGATGGACGCCTGGGCCATCGCGTTCAAGATCCCCAACCTGGCCCGCCGGCTCTTCGGCGAAGGGGCCGCCGCTTCGTCCCTGATCCCGGTTTACAGCGAGCAGTTGCACCGCGATCCGCAGAGGGCCAATCGTTTTGCGATGTCCGTGGTGACCGCGGTCTTCGTTCTGCTGGCGGGCGTCGCTGTGCTCGGCGAGGTCTTTCTCTGGTTGTACTACCATTTTCTGGCCGCGCACGAAGGCGCCCGGCTCAAGGTCGCTCTGACCGGCCTGATGCTGCCGTACATGGTCCTGATCTGCGTCGTCGCGGTCCTGGGCGGCATGCTGAACACCCACCGGCACTTCGCGGTTCCGGCGGCGGCGCCCCTGGTCTTGAACGTGTTCCTTATCGCAGGGCTTTGCCTGGGCGGATGGGTTCTCCACCTCCCCCAGCGCACCACCGTCTATGTCGTCTCGGCCGGCGTGGTGCTCGCGGGCCTGGTGCAGTTGGCGATGCAGGCGCCGCCGCTGTGGAGACTTGGCGTCTCCCTGCGTCCGGCGTGGGACGTGCGGTCCGAGCCGTTTCGTCGGACACTGGTTTTGATGGGCCCGATGATCCTGGGCCTGACCGCCACGCAGATCAGCACGCTGGTCAACGATCTGACCGCGCTGTGGCTTTCCGGCTCGGCCGAGAAGGGAGAGGCCTTCTTCCTGTTGGGTCACGCGGTCCGCTACCCGCTCTGGGAGGGGGCGGTCTCGCACCTGTTCTACGCGCAGCGGCTCTACCAGCTTCCCCTGGGCCTGTTCGGGGTTTCCCTGGCGACCGCGATTTTCCCGGAGATGAGCGTCGACGCCGCCAAGCGGGATTTCACCTCGCTGGGGCGGGCGATATCGTGGGGAATGCGTTGCACGGTCTTCGTCGCGGCCCCGGCCACGGTCGGGCTCCTGTTGATCGGCCGGCCGGTCGTTTCGGTCATCCTGGAGCGAGGCCAGTTCACCTCGGCCGACACCGCCGCGACCGCGGTGACGCTGTCGTTCTACGTGCTGGGGCTGGGGGGGTACTTCGCCCAGCAGATCCTGACCCGGGCTTTCTATTCCCTCCAGGAATCCAGGGTACCGGCCCGGACCGCGTTGATCGCCGTAGGGCTCGGCGCGATTCTCAACCTCGTTCTGGTCTGGCCCCTGGGCAGCGGCGGCCTGGCGGCCGCTACAGCGGTCGGCTCCTACATCCAGGTGGCGATGCTCGCGACAGCCTTGCGACGGCGGCTTGGCGCAGACGTGATGGCCGGGATCGGCCGGGCCTTACGCGACACCGCGATCGCCACGGCGTGCATGG
>JAAYVJ010000726.1 GCA_012517265.1 Planctomycetota bacterium
ATGTGCCCGACGGGCAGAAGGTCCGGCTGCTCCGCGCCGCGGCCCAGGGCCATCGAAGCCTGTGCCTGGGGCAGGGCAGCGAACTGGCCTGGATGCGGTCGCCCAGATCGCTGCCGGTCGCGGAGGTGCTCGACATCTTTCGGATGAAGACCGCTCCGGCCTTCGAGGTCGCTCTGAGCCTGGGCGCGATTCTGGCCGACTGCGACGAGCAGGTCCACGCGGCCCTCGCTCGATACAGCGAATCGCTGGGCATCGCCTACCAGATTCGCGACGACCTCGACGATCTTCGTTCGCATGCGAGAGCGGATCTGTTCAACGGCAAGCGGCCGTCAATCCTGCCGGCGTTGGCCCAGGATCATCCCAGCGAGGAGGTGGAGTCCGCCGCCTGGCGGCTCATGGAAGGCTACAAGGCGCAGGCGATCGGCAGTCTCATCGCGCTCAAGAACGCCAATCTCAAGGGACTCATGCGGCGGGTGATCGCCAGGATGTTCAATGATTTCGAGATCATGGGCTGCTGCGACGACCCCCAGGTCCGGCGTGCGGCAGGCCGGGAGTGAGGCGGGGGACGTGACGATTCAGGAACGCGATGGTGCGGCGCGGGCGGACTTGGGCGACGAGCAGCCTTGGCCGTGGTCGAGACTGCCGTTCGTCTTGCGGGGACTTCGACATCGAAACTACCGCCTGTTCTTCTGCGGCCAGCTCATCTCGCTCATCGGCACCTGGATGCAGGCCGTGGCGCAGTCCTGGCTCGTCTACCGGCTCACGAATTCCGCCGCGCTGTTGGGATTCGTCGGGTTCGCCGGTCAGATCCCGGTCTTTCTTCTGGCCTCGGTCGGCGGCTCGGCGGCCGATCGCTATAATCGCCATCGCATCCTCCTGGTCACGCAGACGACCTCCATGTTCCTGGCTTTCATCCTGGCGGCCCTGACTCTTACAGGGCGAGTGCAGGTGTGGCACGTCTTCGCCTTGGCCGCTTCGCTCGGCATGGTCAACGCCTTCGACGTCCCGACGCGGCAGGCGTTCGCTGTGGACATGGTCGGCCGCAAGGACCTGATCAACGCCATCGCGCTGAACTCGTCGATGATCAACGGCGCTCGCATGGTGGGTCCGGCGGTGGCCGGCGTGATCGTCGCCGGCGTGGGCGAGGGCTGGTGCTTTCTCCTCAACGCGGTCAGCTACCTGGCGGTTATTGCAGGGCTGCTGCTGATGACCGTGCAGCCCCAGGCCCGCGTGCCGCTTCCGGGGTCGGCGCTGGCCAGCATCCTCGAAGGGTTCCGTTACATCCGGGGCGCCCGCCCGATTCGGTCCCTCCTGCTGTTGCTCGGCCTGATCAGTCTCATGGGCATGCCGTATGCGGTGCTCATGCCGATCTTCGCGGCCGAGATCCTGCAGGGGGGCCCTCGAGGACTCGGTCTGCTGATGGGGTCCTCGGGGTTCGGCGCCCTGATCGGAGCGGTCGTGCTCGCGCGCAAGAGAGGCATTCGCGGCCTGGGGCAGTGGATCGCGTTCTCCGCCGGGGGATTCGGCCTGGGGTTGATCCTGTTCTCCCAGTCCCGGTCCTTCCCATTCTCGATGATGCTGCTGGTGCCTGTCGGATTCTCGATGATGATCGAGATGGCTGCGTCGAACACGCTGATTCAATCGTTGGTTCGCGACGAATTCCGTGGCCGCGTGATGGCGGTGTATGCGATGATGTTCATGGGCATGGCGCCGTTCGGCTCGCTCCTGGCCGGGATGTTGGCCCATCGCATCGGCGCGCCGTCGACCGTCATGCTGGGCGGCGTCGTGTGCATCGCGGGGGCCGCCGTGTTCCGATGGCATCTGCCGGCCCTGCGACAGGAAGCACGACAGATGATCGTGGCGCTCCAGGTCGCCGGGGGCGATCCGTCGGAGGAGAACACGGGACAGGCGAGCGTCGTTGTGCCGCAGGAGCCGCAGGAATAGGAGGTCGCCGCGGTGACCATCAGACTGGACATGTGCAAGGCCGTGACGAAAGCCCGCGAGGCTCTGGGCGATTCCGCCGAGGCGGTGAAGGGCTTTCTCTCGCGGCGTCTGGCCTGCGACGGCGGCTTTCAGGGAAGGGACGGGCGCAGCGACCTCTACTACACGGTCTTCGGCATCGAGGCGTCTGTGGCCCTTGGGCTCGAACTCCCACGCGAGCTTGCGGCCGCATATCTGGATGGCTTCGGCGCAGGGGAATCCCTGGATCTCGTGCACCTGGCGTCTCTGATCCGTTGCCGGGCGAACCTGGGCAAGGCGATGGACGCCGAGAGTGCGACGCAACGGCTTATGGCCTGGCGGTCCGGCGATGGCGGATTCAACCTGATTCCCGGGCAGGCCTGCGGCAGCGCGTACGGGAGTTTCCTGGCGTTGGGCGCCTGGCAGGACCTTGGCGTCGAGTGTCCCGACGCCGCTGCCGTCGCACAGTCCATCGCCTCCTTGCAGCGGTGGGGGGGCGGCTATGCGAACGAAGCCGCAATGACCGCAGCGGCGACGCCGGCCACCGCGGCTGCGATCTGCACGCTTCACTATCTGAAGCGGCCGATCCCTGAGTCGGCGGTCCAATGGCTCATCGCCCGCGCCCACCCGCTCGGCGGTTTCACCGCGATTCCGCTCGCAGGCGACCTGGGAGCGTCCGATCTGCTCTCGACCGCGACCGCCTTGCACGCCCTGTCTCTGGTCGGGGTTCGGATGGAGGACGCGAGGGACAGGCACCTGGACTACCTGGACAGTCTCTGGAACGCCGAGGGCGGGTTTCGAGGCCACTGGGCCGACGACGTCGTGGACTGCGAGTACACCTACTATGGGCTTCTGGCCCTGGGGACCCTGACGCAATGAACGAGAAAGCCCTTCACGAGACCATCGCCGCATTGCGGGACAGGCTGGTCGCGGCTCGTGGGCCGCACGGGCACTGGGAAGGCCGGCTGTCGAGCAGCGCTTTGTCGACGGCCACGGCGGTCTTTGCTCTGGCGGGGGTTGATCTGGCCAGGCATCGGCTGCTCGTCGATCGGGGGCTCGCGTGGCTCTGCGAGAATCAGAACGCCGACGGCGGCTGGGGCGACACCGTGGACAGCCCGAGCAATCTGAGCACGACGATGCTCTGCTACTCCGCGCTGGCGATTCCCGGCGGCCCGCCTGCATGTCTGCGATGCGTGGAGAAAACCGAGTTGTGGCTGTTGAACGAGGTCGGCTCTCTCGCTCCTCGGTCGCTCGCGGCCGCCGTGGAAGGGCAATACGGCAAGGACCGCACGTTCTCCGTGCCCATTCTCACGATGTGCGCCCTGGCCGGACGGTTGGGCAAGGGCCGCGATGCGTGGAGACGGGTTCGGCCGCTGCCGTTCGAGCTGGCGGTCCTGCCGCCCCGTCTGTTCAAGTGGCTGCGTCTGCCGGTCGTGAGCTATGCGCTGCCGGCGTTGATCGCGATCGGTCAGGTCCGGTACGAGTATCGCAGGCCGGCCAATCCGTTCACGCGGGCGGTTCGATGGCTCTCCAGGGCCCGGACCCTGCGGGTTCTCACGAGCATCCAGCCCGACAACGGCGGCTTTCTCGAAGCGGCTCCTTTGACATCCTTCGTCGTGATGAGCCTGGCCGCCTGCGGCCGGCGCGATCACGCGGTTGTCGCCCGGGGCGTTGAGTTCCTCGCCGGTTCGATCCGCGAGGACGGAAGCTGGCCGATCGACACGAATCTCGCCACATGGGGGACGACGCTGTCGATCGGGGCCCTGGCAGCCGGGGGGCTGGACGCCTCGCTGTCGCCTTCCGAGCGGCAGCGGCTGGCCGACTGGCTTCTGTCATGTCAGTATCGCCATGTCCATCCCTACACGCAGGCGGCGCCGGGCGGCTGGGCGTGGACGAATCTGGCCGGCGCGGTGCCCGACGCGGACGACACCGCCGGGACCCTCGTCGCTCTGCACGAGCTATTCCGGACGGGCTCTGCGGTTCCCATCTCCTCCATCTCCGCCGGCATCGAGTGGCTTCTCGGCTTGCAGAACGCCGATGGCGGGATTCCGACGTTCTGCCGGGGCTGGACGAGGCTGCCGTTCGACAAGAGCGCGGCGGACATCACCGCCCATGCGGTCGCCGCGATGGGGCTCTGGCTGGATGCGATTCCCCAGTCTCTCAAAGGCCGCACGGAGACCGCCTTGGGCAAGGCCCTGGCCTATCTGGAAACAGCCCAGCGCCAGGACGGGGCCTGGGTTCCGCTGTGGTTCGGGAATCAGGCCGTCGCGAATCGGGAGAATCCGGTCTACGGGACGAGCCGGGCGGTCAAACATCTGGCGAGCTGCGCGTCGGGGATCGGACCCATGGGACCCATAGGACCCATTTGCGAACGGGGCGTTCGGTGGCTGCTGTCGGCGCAGAACGACGACGGCGGATGGGGAGGGTCCGCCTGCGTCGCTTCCTCGATCGAGGAGACGGCTCTGGCGGTCGAGGCCCTGGCCGCCGCCTGCTCGCTGTGCGTCGATCCTTCGCCGGTGGCGCAGTCGGCCCGTCGAGGGGCCGACTGGCTCATCGCCCACACCCATCACGGGTCGTACCTGCCGGCCTCGCCCATCGGCCTGTACTTCGCCAGCCTCTGGTATTCCGAAGAACTGTATCCGATACTCTTCGCCCTGGCGGCCCTGTCCCGGGTGTCGCGAATGCCCTCCTTCCCCTCCTGAAGAATCCTGCGAACACGCCGGTCTCGGACTCGTATATTGTTGCTAGTAGCAAGTAATGTGGATGTCAGTTGAGATTGGTCATGAGCAGGCGGTTTTTCGAACTGGTCCTGGCGGTGCGGCGCAAATGCCAGGGGAACGAGGAACGGATCCAACGGGAACTGGGCCTTTCCCCGGCGGAATTCAACGCCCTGATCGTGCTGGGCGAGGGCGCGGAGATCACGGGCTGCCAGTTCGCCGAGCGGATGGCCCTGTCGCTTTCGCGGGCCGGTCGCGTGCTGGGCAAGCTCGTGGCCGACGGCTACGTCAGGGCTCGCCCGAGCGACAAAGACCGACGGACGACCCTGGCCTCGCTGACGCCCAAGGGCAGGAGAGCCAGGCAGAGGATTTTCGAGCATATGGAGGCGTGCGAGGCCCGGATCTGCGGCGGCCTGGACGCCGAACGCCTGGCCCAGGTGCGGAACGCCCTGGAATTGCTGGAGACGGCCCTGTGAAGACGGCACGGCGGATGATCTTGGTTCTGTAACCGACGAGAATACGGAGAATCGACTATGCAGCGAGTGATGTTCATACAATTGGCCGTGGGCCTGCTGATCGGCGGCGGCGTCGGAGCGGCGATGGGTTATTTCGGCAAATGCACCACGGGAGCCTGTCCTCTCACCGCCAACCCGGTGCGAGGGGGCTTGATCGGAGCGGTTCTCGGAGGGCTTCTGGCTTTCTCCATGGCCTCGCCTCGCGTGACGGCCCAGATGGAGGGTAGCGGGGAGTTGCAGATCAACACGGCTGCGGACTTCGACGCTCGCGTTCTGGGGGCGGGGCAGCCGGTCCTCGTCGACTTCTACTCGACGACGTGCGGGCCGTGCCGAATGCTGGCGCCGACGATCGAGAAACTGGCCGAGCAGTATGGCGGCCGGGCCGCCGTGTACAAAGTCAGCGTGGATCGCCTGCCGGAGCTGGCGCAGCGGTACGGAATCCAGGGCATACCGGCGGTGCTGTTCTTTCACGGTGGAAAAGAGGTCGATCGTTTGATCGGACTGCGGCCGCAGGATTCCTACTCCAGTGTCCTGGATCGTCTGATCGGTTCCGCGTCGTAGAGTGGACGATAGGCCTGCCGCGTGTCACGCCGAGGCCAGGGCCTCGACTTCCTCGATGGTCCTGGGGATGTGCGGGCCCAGGATGCGACAGCCGTCTTGGGTAATCAGGATGCAGTCCTCGATCCGCACGCCGTTGGAATGCCGCCAGGCTTCGAGCCGGTCGTAGTCGATGAACGGCTCGCACCTGCGCTCGGCCTTCCAGCGGTCGATCAAGTGGGGGATGAAGTAGATGCCGGGTTCGACCGTGACGGCGTAGCCCGG
>JAAYVJ010000138.1 GCA_012517265.1 Planctomycetota bacterium
CCGTGCATATCGAACAGTCCCCATGGGTTGGGCTGAAATGTGCCCACGGGCGAGGAGACGCGCCAACCGTCGTCGAACCGAATATCCGCCGGCCGCCAGGGCGGGAGGGCGGTCGGGACGTGGGGATAATCCACCGTGTGGTGGGTGGCGTCCGACAGGTTGGCCGAAGTGCTGAAATCATCGTCCACCGTGCCGTACCAAAGCGGGCTTGTGCCGCCGCTGCGGCAGGCGTATTCCCACTGGATTTCAGTGGGCAGAGTGAACCGCTTGCCTGTCTTGTTCGACAGCCAATCACAGAAGGCCATCGCCTGATTCCACGAGACGCGCACGACAGGTTGCTCAGGGCGACGCAGAGAATGCCCCCTTTCGTAGTCGCCGAATTGATATTGTTCTCCCGTCTCCAGGCCGCTGTCGTGCGCGGGATCGAAGCAGGCGTACTGTCGATTGGTGATCTCGAACCGCCCCATCCAGAAAGCCTTGTCAATGGTGACCGAATGAGCGGGACGTTCGTTGGGGTAACCCTGGTCGCTCCCCATGACAAATGCGCCCGACGGAATGCGGACCAGTTCGATCGTCACGCCCTGGGCAAGTGAAACGCTCATCAATTCGGGGGGCGAAGGGAACCTGGGACTGAGATGGCCCGCCGGCACGACCCCTGGAGCCTGGGACTCGATTTCGCCCATACTCCGAATGGGCGGCGGACCGGTGTTGGAGGGCGCGGCCGGGGAAAGGACGGCTGCAGGGTAGACGGCTTCGAGATCCTCGTCGATTCCCGTGTAGCGGCGGTGCAATTCACGCCGGCGGGCCGCTCCCGGCGCGACCAGCCTGGCTTTCTCGGGAATGTGGCCGACGACTTCCTGCCAGGTTCCGTGGGCGGGGGCGTTCAGATCGATCCAGGTGATGAGTCGATCCCACGCTTCAGAGTCCAGGCACACGCCGTAGTGTCCGTCGCGCAGAATCTGGATCAGTTCGCTCGTGTCGGCGTGAAAATCCCGAGGAGCCAGCATGTGCGCATCGCTTTCCAGTGTGGGGGTGTGGACGAATCGACGCAACGCCATGTACGACGGGGTGAAGTGCATCTGGAAAGCCGACGGAACGTCTTCGGCCGGCCGGGCTGTCAGATCGAATGCGGTCAGCCCGTCTTCCAGCGGCCGGCCATGGTGGCACCGGATGCAATAGGCGTCCAGCACCGGCTGGACTTCGCGTACGAACGAAAACCCCCGCGGCGGGCCGTACCATGGCTTGATCTCCGAGGACGCTCGCGACATGGCCATCGCATGCGGCCGGACCGGCGGAGCGGAGTTCTGCGGCTCGTGACAACCGACACAGGAGACAACCTCGCCGGGCATGGCCGTAAACCAGCTACGCATCAGCGCCAAAGCCTTGCCTTCCTTGTCCAGGGGTTGAACCGCGACCGGCGTGCAAGCGGGCACTTGAAAATGGGCGGACCCGTCCGTTTCCACGGGCACTGTCCCGAGGATGCGTCGCACGTCCCAGGGGCCGTCGAAACCGACTCGGTCCGGCTCACCGCCGAATCCGTGATACGTGAACTCATAGCTGATCAGTCGGAGGGACTTGACGGTTCCGCGGGGCACCTCTCGGAGTCCCGGGCCGTAATAGACGTCCATCAGGAAGACAGTGGCGTCCTTCTGATCGGGTTGGACGGTGTCCGCGATAACCGGCTGCCGCAGCGTCTTTCGCAGCGGAATGGGTTCGAGCATCGCCCGGCCCGGCTCCTCGTACACCAACACGAAGTTGTCGAAGACGTCCACCAGGTAAACGCCCCACAACGAGGTCTTGGTGGGTTTGCAGGACACGAGGAAGTACTTCTCGCTGAGCGGGTAGGGATGCAGAAACAACGGCCAACTGCCGCCGATCAGCCCGTCCAGAATGACGGGCTCGACCTTTTTCCCGAAGCCCGGTATGCGCTGCACAACGCCGCTGGCCTCGCGGTTGCCTCTCGCAGGGTCCAGGATGACGAGCTGTCCCTGGCGTGGGAGGTCATGATGGCCGCCAACAACCACGACCACCTTCGATGGATGATTCGGGATGGGCCGGGCGTAGAACATGGCCGTCGGCCAGAAGGAATTGCTGCCATAGTACTCCATCTGGCGGGTGCCGTCCGGATTGGCGTGAAACAGCAATCGCATGAACGCGTGGGCGATGTCGGCATACTCCCAACGCTGGTACAGGATCTGCCCGTTGTTCAGCACCGTGGGACACCAGTTGTGGTCCTGATCGTTCGTCAGACGACGAATCCGCCCATCGCGTTCGCACAAGTAGAGATTGGCCACCTTCGAGGCCCCGCCGACACAAGGCACGCCGACGAAGGGAGCCGTCGACGTGAAGACGATGCGTCCATCGGGCAAGTAGCATGCGTCGTAGTTGTGCACGTCCGGCTCGTCGATCAGAGGAAGCGAGGTCAACCGCCCGCTGTCCAAACGAAGCTCGGCCACGCCCCACCGGCCGTTGGCGTCCGGCATCGACATGAGCAGCCGATCCGCATCGTAGTGCAGATCGATGTCGCCGATGAATCGGTCTCCCTCGGGTCGAAAGATCGTCTCCAGATTCCCGCCCGGCCGAACGGGCGATAAGACGACGAGCGTATTGTCATAGCCATCCGGCTTGAGGTCAGGATTGCTGTTGAAGTTGCTGGGCAGGCCCAACTGATCAGCTCGACGCCGGATCATCAACAGTCGGTCGAAATCCAACAGAGGGTTGGCGAGCAGAGCCTCATTCTTCAGCTCCTCAAATTGCTTCTCGATGATTGCGTAGGCAGCCGGCTCGGAATCCTGCGAAAGACGATCGTGCCGGTCCCGAAGCACCCGCAGACGCTCCAGGTAGACGTCGCCTTGTGTGTAACGATCCGGGAACTGAGCCGACAGATCCTCGATGGCCATTCGCAGCGCCCGCCATCGTTGTTGAGAGACACCCGGCTCTTCCGGGGAGGCTACAGGAGGATACTCCGATCGAATTACGAAGGGACGCCAGGTCTGTCGGTCGGCCAGGTAATTCAGCAGGTTTGAAGTCAGCCGCGTGAGGTTGCCAAAATACGGGCTCTCGGAGTCAGCGTAATCGGGCCAATGCCAGCCGAAGACGATCACACGTCCTTGTCTCAAGACGTATTCGACGAGAGGATTCTCCGGACCAGATGGGGTTTTCGCCAGAACCATGCCTTCCGCAGGTCCGCCCCAATAGAAATCGGCCACCGCGCGGCAGCCTCCCCGGCTGATCCAAACGAGACCCGCATCACCCTCCAGGCCGCGGAAGGCGGGATGCGTCCTCTCGACCGGAACCATGCCGGCCGGGTCGCGCCAGTTGTCCAGTTCGTGGCGCTGAGGGCGTGTCACCGTTTCGAGGCCAAATTGCTCGACCAGGGCCAGCGCGCCGCCTGAAAGCAACACCCCGCCGCCGTCAGCCGCAAACTGCCGGATTTCTGCAAGGCTACGCCCTTGATACATGAGGTTCCGCTCGATCGCATCGCCCTGGTGATACCAAAGAACGTCGAAGTCGCTCATCTTCCGGGCGTTGCCCGACGAGTCGGCGAAAGAGCCGTCCTTCTGCCGCCAGAGAAGTGTCGCCTCTCCCAGTCTCGCCGCAGTCCGCCACGCCGCCTGGTTGTGCGGACCCATCTCGTCAGGCGTCGACTCGGCGGCCAGGAACCCAATCCGCAGGGGCCCGGCGCTCAACACTCCAGTGTTCAGGAGCACCAGGCCGAGCGCGGCAACGATCCCCATCCATGGTCTTTTGCCACACTGTGGTCGGATGACAGGCATCAGATGACTCCCACAAACACCAGATCCGGCGATACACGCGGTTTGTGCATTCGAGATCTTTCATGATACCACGCGAGGAGGCCGTGTCGCAACATCAGCTAGACCTTGGCGGTTCGCCGATGCTGCCATGAGCGAAAGTCGGATTTCAGGCTCATCCGGTGTCTGCGTACTTCCATGGCCATTGGGGACACCGTCCCCGGCTGCCGGGCGTTTCCCTGTCTCCAAGTGCGCAAGAACCGGATGAGCCTGAACAAAGGCGCCGAAAAGAGAGCGGGAAGGCACGACCAAACGGGGGTCGCCGGAGATGCACACCGCCGTGTCCCCAGCAAGGCTGTCGACACAATTCTCCAGCCTTGTCTGGGCGGGCTTCGCGCTAATGTCACAGCGGTTGGTGGTCGATACACGCCAGGTAAAGACAGCCGCAGGACGGTGCATCCGGTCGAACGAATTGGCCCGGAAAAAGGCCCTTCGGACGCTGGAAGGGACCCTCAAGACCACGGAGGGACCTTCCCGCCTTCTCCTGCGGTTCCCGGAGGCATTGGCGTGTATATTATCGAACCACACATTCACATGTATTCGCGGACGACCGACGATTACCAGGCGATGTATCGAGCCGGGATTCGCGTCGTGGTGGAGCCGTCCTTCTGGCTCGGCGCCAACCGGCGGTACGCAGGGACCTTCTTCGACTACTATCACCTGCTGTTGACTTTCGAGCCCGTCCGAGCGGCCCGTTATGGCATCGACCACTATGCCTGCGTCTCCTGCAATCCCAAAGAGGCGGAAGATCGGCGGCTCGTCGACGAAGTGCTGGCCGGGATGGCGGAGTACCTGGATCATCCCCGATGCATCGCGGTCGGTGAGATCGGCCTGAACAACATCACGGAAAACGAAATCTACGCCTTCCGCCGGCAGTTGCTCATGGCCGAGGAGCGGCAGATGCCCGTCCTCGTCCACCTGCCCCACTTCAACAAGGCGAGGGGCGCGCAGATCACCGTGGACCTGATTCGAAGCGAGGGACTCACGCAGCGACGGATCGAGATCGACCACAACACCGAAGAGACCCTGGACATCACGCGGCAGACGGACTGCTTCACCGGGTTGACCGTGTACCCATACTCCAAGCTGAATCCCCAGCGGGTCTCCGAAATCGTACGTCGGTACGGCGCCGAGCGAATGATCATCGACGGCAGCGCCGACTGGGGGGTCTCCGATCCTCTCTCGTTGCCCAAGACGATCGAGTTCCTCCGCCAGGACGGACACGACCCGAGGAGCCTGCAGATGCTGTTCCATGACAATGCTGACACCTTCTACGGCCAATCACCGCGATGGAAACCGAACTACGAGATCGTCCCTGTCCCCGTGTGCGAGTATCAGCGGCAGCCGTGAGCGGTGAGACACGCCCCTGCAACACCAGGAGCCGCTGCGGGTGGCTGGAACTGATCCGTCCGCCCAATCTCTTCACCATTCCCGGAGACGTCCTGGCCGGGGCCGCCCTGGCCGGGTTTGAGGCATCGCGGCTTCCTCAGGTGCTCATGACCGTCGCGGTTTCTCTGCTTCTGTACGTCTCGGGTCTGATTCTGAACGACTATGCCGACCGCGGGCGGGATGCAAGGGAGCGTCCGCAACGCCCCATTCCGTCCGGGCGAGTGGATGCACGCAGCGCCGGGGGCGTGGCCCTGCTGCTGTTGGCTGTCGCAATCGTCCTGGGTTGGCTGGTCGGGCCTCGGGTCATGATCACCGCCACCCTCGTGGCGGCGCTGGTCCTTGCGTATAACGGCCCGGCCCGACGCGTGCCCTGGCTGGGCTTCGCCGTCATGGGCTTGTGCCGTGGAGGCAACGTGTACCTCGGCGCCGCGGCGGTGGATCGTCTGGCCGCCCTGCCGGTCGCCGTCGGCGCGGTGACGGCCGCTGCATACATCGCCGGCGTGACCACGCTGGCCTACACCGAGGCGCAGGGGCCCGATGCGAAGGCCAAGCAGAAGCGCATCGGCCAGTTGATCCGTGGCTTGATCGTCTTGCAGGCAGCCTACGTCGCGGTCTCGGCCCTTCACAACCCGCCGTGGTTCACGGTGGCAGTGATCGCCCTGCTGCTGTCGATGTCCATCGGAGCGGCGCGAACGGCACGGGTGTTCTACGGGAGTTAGCATGAGAATGAAGCTCCTGCTCCTGCAAGTGGCGGGACTGGGATACAATTTTCTCCGTCAGAGCGTGGGAAAGGCCGCGTTCGGAGGCTTGGACGCCAAACCGATCGGGGGATTGTTTCCCGCTTTGACCTGCCCTGTGCAGGCGACCATGCGCACGGCGACCTTGCCCAACCGGCACGGCATCGTCGGCAACGGGTTTCTCTTCCGCGAACTGGGCAAGCCGCTGTTCTGGGAGCAGAACGGAAGTCTCGTGGAGGGCTCGCGCATCTGGGACGGCTTTCGCCGGCGAGGCGGCACTGTCGGGCAACTCTTCATCCAGCAGTCGCTCAGACCTGATTGCGACGTGCTGTATTCGCCGGCGCCGATCCACAAGCACCACGGCGGAATGATTCTCGACTGCATCGGCAGGCCGGAGGCGATGCACCAGCGGCTCTGCCGGGAGTTGGGCACCTTCCCGCTTCACAGCTATTGGGGTCCCCTGGCCTCCATGCGTTCGACCCGCTGGATCATCAAGGCCGTCGGCAACGTGATGGAGAATGAACGGCCGGATCTGCTGTACAGCTACATCCCTCACCTCGACTATGTGCTCCAACGGCGCGGGCCGCAGGAGCCTCAGTCGCAGAATCAATGCCGACAGCTCGACGCGAGCGTCCGCGACTTGATCGAGCATGGCAAGAGCCGCGGGTATCGCACCGTGCTCTTCGGCGACTATCCCATCACCCAGGCCACCGGCATTGTCCAGCCGAACAAAGTGCTCAAAGACAAGGGTTGGCTGGCCCTGCGGAACATACGGGGCATGCAGTATCCGTACCTTCACGGCAGCAGCGCCTTTTGCGTGGCGGATCACCAGATCGCCCACGTCTATATCTGGGAGGAGCGGGTCGCGCAGGCCGTCA
>JAAYVJ010000139.1 GCA_012517265.1 Planctomycetota bacterium
CTTGGCGTAGCTGTCGAGCGGATAGGCGAAGTCGTTCGTGCCGTTGATGAACAGGACCGGCATCGCCGCCGAGCCGACGTACATCGAGGGGTCCCAGAGGCGGGTCCAGCGGGCCCGCTGCTCGGGCGTCATCTGCGCGAACTGCGGGAGCCAGACGCTGTTCTCGTGGAGGAACCCGCAGCCGTAGACCGGGACCGCGGCTTTGAAGCGGTCGTCCAGGCCGGCCACGATGCACGTGAGGTACCCGCCCCAACTGATTCCCGTCACCGCGGTCCGGCCGACGTCGACGTCCTCGAAGCTCAGCAGCAGCGAATGCGCCAGGATCACGTCGGCGACCGCGTGGTAGGTCCACTGCTCGCTTGGCGGCTGATCGATCTGGCCGAACTTGACGTCGTCGTCCTGGCCGGGCCCGCCGTCGTCGAGCCGCTTGCCATCGGGTCCGCAGCCGGCCAGGTCCATTGCGATGGCGGCGTAGCCTCGTTTGGCCCACAGTTCGGCCCACTCCTTGAACGCGGTCCCGCCTCCGCCGTGGACGAGGACGACGCCGGGGAAACCCTCGCAATCCGGCATCTGGACGCCCAGCGTGTCGGGGCTGGCGTAGTAGGCGAACACGCGGGTGGGCTTGCCCTGGTAGGGGAGTCCGGAGTAATAGAGCGACCAGACCGGCCCGCTCTGGTCCGCCCATTCGAAGTGGGGGGGCTTGCTCAGAGCGACAAGGTCCCAAGGCGTCGTGGCCGGCAGGGACTTGGCGGGGTGAATGACGACAGGCTGCGGGCGGAAGATCGAGCAGCCGGAGGCGATCAGGAGCAGGGAAGAGCACAGCAGGTGCGTCACAGGGCGGAATCGCAGTCGCACGTCGGTCTCCTTGTCAATGAATCTGGCGGCATTTGCGTGCGATGATAGCTTATAGCGGCGCCGGTCGCAAGATTGGCGGCGATCGTCAGTCATTCGGAGGATGGGACCTATGGGACGGATAGGACTGATGGGACCGGCGCTGGCTGCGGGCGCGATAGAGTCGTTCGGTGAAGCCGCCTTCGTTGAGGAATGTCTGTTCGAGGGAAGCGAGTTGGCGGTCGAGAAGGAAATTCGCCTGATTGATCAGGCAGATCAGGGCGTTGGTCGCGTCGAAGACGATCTCCGCGACCTGATAGGACTTCAGGTTGTGGTAGCCGCCATGAGGGGGAATGATCCGAGGCTCTTGAGGCCCATGAGTCCCATCAGTCCTATTTGTCCCATTCCGCTGTCTTCTCCGCTCCTCCATCATAAGAGCAATTCTATCGCCGCGGCGGGAGCCGATCAAGCGGTTTCACCGAGCAGGGCGTCGGGAGCGTCTTCGAGGAGTCGGACGGTGACTAAGCTGCCGGCGGAATAGGACCTATAGGACTTATGGGACTCATGGGACGCGTCCGGTCGCGCGGTGGTCCCATTGGTCCTATTGGTCCTATTCGTCCCATGTCCTATTCTGACGAAGAAATACCGTTCCGCGTGGCCCGTGGGCGGGCCCGGATAGTTCTCGATCAGGACTTGGGCGGTCTCGCCCAGGAATTGGGAGCGGAATCGGGCCTGGAGGTCCCGGTCGAGGGCCCGGAGCGTCTCGGAGCGGGCCTTGACCACGTCCCGGGCGATTCTTGGCCGCATTGTGGCGGCTGCTGTGCCTTTTCGCGGCGAGAAGGCGAAGACGTGGATCTTGGCGAAGGCGACTTCTTCGGCCAGGGCGACGGTTCGGCCGAAGTCGGCGTCGGTTTCACCGGGGAAGCCGACGATGATATCGGTCGTTATCGCGGGTCGGTCCAGGCGCGAGCGGACCAGGGCGACTTTGGCGAGGACCTCGGCGGTGGTGTAGGGGCGGCCCATGCGGCGCAGGACCTCGTCCGAGCCGGACTGGAGCGATAAGTGCAGGTGAGGCATGATGTTAGGATGCGAGGCGAAGACGTCCAGCAGAGCGGGCGTGACGTCGGCCGGGTCCAGGGAACTCAGGCGGATACGGCCCAGGCCGGGGATCTGGGCGACCTGTGCCAGAAGTTGGGACAGATGGGGATTCTCCGGGGCCTCCCACCGGCTCCGGCGGGCGGTCGCTTGGCCGTAAGCTCCTATGTGGACGCCTGTTAGGACGATTTCCTTGTGGCCCGCGGCGACGAAGGCGGTCGCCTCGCGGAGGATTTCGTCGAGATTCTTGAATCGCACAATCGGCCGCGCCGTCGGTATAATGCAATAGGAGCAGCCGGCATCGCAGCCATCCTGGACCTTGAGGAACGCCCGGGTCTGGCCGGGGAAGCTGGTGGGTGCGGGAAGATCCGCAGGGAGAGCTAAGTCGTTTTTGGACTTGACTTTGGCATCGTTTTCTGGTCTAATGGATTTGGTTTCAGGATGCTTCGGGCAGTTCGAATCTGGGGTGGTTGATCCGGCGACGAGGCGGCCGAGGACGGCCGTGAGATTGCGCCGGTCGTTGACAACATGGACGTTTTCCCCGAGGGCGGTCAGTTCGTCTGTCTGGGCCGTGGGCAGGCAGCCGCAGAGAACGACGGCTTGTGGATTTTGTTTCTGGGCCAGGTGGAGCAGGTGACGACTCTTGGCGGATGCGGCGTGAGTGACCGTACAGCTATTGATGACAAGCAGTTGCGGCGAATCTGCGGGGTCCACGTTGCGGAGACCGGCCCCTTCGAGAAACTGGCGAATCTGCTGGCTTTCGTAGTGATTGACCTTGCAGCCCAGTGTTAAGATGGAAAATCTGTCGATCATGTGATATAATTGACATCTTAGTCGGGTTGAAGGCTGTAAACAAGACCAAGGCAGAGTATACGCGTACCGAATAGCGGGAGGTTTGTTATGGCAGCGGCATCGGATGCGATTTGGGCGATCGACCTGGGGAGCAACTCCCTCAAGGCGCTGCACCTGGCGGCGGTGGGGGAGACGGTCCAGGTGATCGGCTTCGATCACGTTCCGCACGGCAAGATCCTGTCGAGCAGCGGGGTCAGCGCCGCCGAGAGGGAGGAGCTGATCGCGATCAGCCTGCGGCAGTTCGCCCAGCGCAACGACGTCGGCTTCGACCCCATCATCATCTCGGTGCCCAGCCAGAGCAGCTTCGCCCGCTTCGTGACCCTGCCGCCGGTCGAGGCCAAGCGTCTCCCGGAGATCGTCAAGTTCGAAGCCGCCCAGCAGATCCCGTTCGACATGAGCGAAGTTCAATGGGATTATCAACTCATGAGCGATCCAGATAGTCCAGAAAAGAAGGTTGGACTATTTGCAATCAAGAACGAGATTGTCAACGCGGCGATGGAGCCGCTGGAGCGAGAGGATTTGACGGTTAGCTACGTGCAGATGGCGTCGATGGCTCTGTACAACTACCTGCTGTTCGACCGGCCGGACCTGGTCAGCTCGGACAAGCGGGCGACGGTGGTTCTGAACGTCGGGGCCGACAGCACGGATCTGGTTGTGTGCACGGCCTCGGGCGTCTGGCAGCGGTGCATCACGATGGGCGGCAACGCCTTCACCAACGCGATCGCCGAGACGTTCAAGCTCAGCTTCGAAAAGGCGGAGAAGCTCAAACGCACCGCGCCGGTCAGCAAGTACGCCCGGCAGATCTTCCAGGCGATGCGGCCGGTGTTCACCGACTGGGCGGCCGAGGTCCAGCGGTCGCTGGGCTTCTACACCAGCTCGAACCCCGACGTGAAACTGGCTCGCGTGGTGGCCATGGGCGGCGGCACCAAGCTGCGCGGCCTGCTCAAATACCTCCAGCAGACGCTGCAAATCCCGGTGGAAAAGCCGGACGCGTTCAAGCGGCTGGCTGTCTCGCCGGCCGTCTCGGCAGCGAAGTTCCACGAATCCGTCGGCGACTTCGGCGTCGTCTACGGCCTGGGCCTCCAAGGCGTGGGCCTGGCCCGCATCGAGAGCAACCTGCTGCCGACGAACGTCGCGCGGTCGATGGCCTGGGCCGGCAAGACCCGCTATTTCACCGGCGCGGCGGTACTGCTCCTGATTGTGTCGTTCCTGTGCCTGGGGCGGGTCGGCCTGAACCGGGTCAGCTATGCCCGCAGCGAGGACATCCGATCCAAGAACAACCGGATCATTGCCAAGGCCATGGAAATCACCAAGGCGCGGGGCAACATCGATAACCAGACCACCGAGTGGAACGAGGCCATGAAGAAGCAGTTCTCGTACTTCCAGTACCGGGAGATCATCCCGGAGCTGTACGGGACGATCCTCTCGGCCCTGCCCAACGCCAAGACCAACCCGAAGGACCGCGACCTCTACGAGGCCTTCGACCGGGGCGACATCGCCAAGGTCATGCAGGTGCCCCGTCCCGAGCGCAAGCAGGTCTTTCTGACCACCGCCTCGATCTACTACGCCGACGACCTGGGCACCGCGCAGTTCAAGGCCACCGCCTCCATGCGCAAGGACAGCCTGATGCAGGAACAGATGGATGCCGGCGCCGGCTACGACGACCAAACGATGGCCATGTACGAGCAGATCTACGGCAAGGAGGCCATGAAGATCTTCGGCGGCGCCGGCAGCACCGGCGAGAAGGTCCCCGGTTTCGTCGTCATGCTCGAAGGCTACAGCCCCTACAAGAAGATCGGCGATCTGCTGGACCCGCCGAACGTGCAGGACGACCCGAGCCGCTGGGGCCTGATGACCCGGCTGGCGAATCTCAAGCAGTTCCAGCATCTGGACGCCAACGCCCCGTTCGAGGTGTACGACAAGACGGCGGACCACTTCAAGATCGAGACCGGGCCGGTGGATGTCGATGCCGAGAGCTTGCCCATGGGCGTCGGGGCCTGGAAGTTCACGCCCAGCGCCGCGGCGCTGGCGGCCGCCGCGACCACGCCCGGCTACGACATGGGCATGACCGGATACCAGGACGGGACCTGGACTCTGATCGACCCGGTGACCCAGGAGACGATCAGCGCCGAGACCAAGTCCGATGCGTACGGCAAGCCCATGGTCGATTCCCTGGGCAAGCCGGTGAAGACGAACCGCGACTACTGGTTCAAGCTGCAGTTCAAGCTCAAGTGGAACGGCGCGCCGCCCACGCCGACTGGCGTCGCGGACAAATCGAACCGCCGATGACGCGGGGTGCGAGGTTTGGGATTCCAGCGGATTTATAGGCAGGTAGGCAGATGAAATCACCGCAGATCGACTTGAACACGATAAAGGAAGTCCTCAAGAAGCTCAGCTTCCTGAAGAACAACCTCGCCTTGCTGGTGCCGATTCTCATCGTCATCTTCGCGGCGCTGTTGTTCATCCCCACCACACTGCTCAGCGCCCGGCTCAAGGCCACCATGCAGGCGCAGAGCGTCAAGTCCGCCGCCGACATCGACCGCTTGATCAAGGAAGTCGCCGCCGCCGGGCAGGCCCAGGCGATGGAGGGATACCTCAACGCCTACAAGCAGGACCCGTGCGACATGGCGACCCTGATGCGGCAAACGACGATGCGCGAGCTGCTGACCTACCACATCTTCCCCGACACGAACGAGACCTCGCCTCTGCTGTTCGATCCGGTCCGGCGCGAGTATATGGCGGGCGTCGAGGCCATGATCCGGCGGATGGGAGCCGGCAGCCCGCCCTCCGACGGGGACATCGACGCGGCGCTGGAGAAATCCCGCACTCGCTCGGTCTACGGCGGCCGCACCACCTCGGGCGCCGCCGGCGGCGGCCCGGCCGGCTACGGCGCCGGCACCGGGCGCAACTTCCGCCTCCTGACGGAAACGGACCGCAAGATCGTCGGCAAGCTCTGCGAGGACCGGGCCCGCGGGTTGCGCATCTACGCCAGCCCCGCGGAACTGGACGGCTACTCCTTCTGGAGCGACTGGAAGTTCGAGGACAAGAAGAAGTCGATCCGCCAGAGTTGGTACTGGCAGATGGCGTACTGGATTCTCGAAGACATCACGGACACGATCGTGAAGATGAACGAGGGCGGCACCTGCGTTCTGGATTCCCCGGTCAAGCGGATCACGGCGGTCAGCATGACGCAGTCCAAGCAGGCCACCCGCATGATCGGCGGGCGACGCCGGATGCGAAAGACCACCACGGACCAGTTCCCGTCCTACGCGATCAACCTCAAGACGGCCATGGCGGCTCCCCCGTGCACGGGTCGCTACTGCAACGAAGACACCGACTCCATGCACTTCGAGATCTACGTGCTGGTCAGCGCCGACAAGGTCATGCCGTTCATCCAGGAACTGTGCAGCGCCAAGACGCACAAGTTCCGCGGCTGGTACGGCGACAAGCCGGAGCAGACCTTCAAGCACAACCAGATCACGGTTCTGGAAAGCAGCATCATCCCCATCGACCTGGAAGATCCCGAGCACGGCAGCTATCGCTACGGCAACGAGGCGGTCGTGGGGCTGGACCTGATCTGCGAGTACCTCTTCATCAAGGCCGGATACGAGGAGGTCAAGCCCGAGCTGGTCAAGAACGACATCCTGGGCGTTTCGGACGAAGAAGCGACGAATTGAGACCGTTCACAGGGATACGGCGGGATACGCTATGAAAGAACTTGTTGCGAAGATCGGACATTTCTGCGAGAACCACGTCGAGAAGATCGTGCTCGTGCTGGCGGGCGTCGTCTCCGTGTGGTTGTTCTTCACCCGTGTGATTTTCAGCCCGGACGTTGTGACGCTCCAGGGCAAGACGTACTCGCCCCGCACGATCGATCAGCAGATCTACGACGAGAAGGCGCAGGAGCTCGACTCTCTGATGCGGCGTTCCAAGCCCGGCGCCGCCAAGACGTACAAGTCCCGGCTCACGTCGCCGATCGATCCGTGCGACCCCGTGATCGCCGGCGTGATCCAGCGGCCTTTGCCCAAGGGATTCCTCGGATTGCTGGAATCGCCGCTGGACTTCATCGATTCGACTTCGATTCCGAGAGTCCGCCCGCGGACGGAGGCGACCCAGGCGGTGGCCTCGTCCCGCAAGTACCGACTACCGATCATTCCCGACCTGAGCGACGTGGCGGTCAGCCACATCCGAGCCGCCGCCTACGTGCCCACCGAGGAGGTCACGACCCAGGCGGCGTACGACGCCGCCCGGTCCGAGGCCAACGACATCGACCTGGTGACGGTCGAAGCCCGGTTCAACACGACGTCGCTCTACCGCGCCTTCCAGGCCAGCTTCAACGGGGTGGACGTGCAGAAAGAGGAATGGCGCGACCCGTGCCTGGCCCAGCCCACGTTCGCCGCGGTCCAGTTGCATCGGCAGGAACTTCTGCCCGACGGATCCTGGGGCGAGTGGAAGGCTCTGCCCCGCAGCCGGGTCGAGAGCAACCGGGACTTGCTGGCGGTGATCGAGCGGGTCGAGGATCTCCCGCCGGGCGGCGTGGACGTCCGGATCATGCAGTTCCATCGCAAGCCCATTACGCTCGGCCTTCTTCAGCCGGAAAGCTATCAGATCGCTTCAGCCGAGGAGGACTGGTTCCCGCCGAGCTTCTACAGCAAATTCAAGAACCTCCAGAAGAAGGTGGAGGATCAGGAGCGCAAGGAGCAGAGAGAACAGAGAGAACAGGAGCGGGGTCAGGATGACCGTGCGATGGGCGGTCGCGACACCGCCCGAGGCGGCCTCGCCGGCGGCAACCAGATGACCATGGGCCGCGGCGGCAGGGCGGGAGGCGGTCGAGCCGGGCAGACCGGCGTCGGCGCCGACATGGGCATGCGCGGCGGCCGGGGCGGTCGCGGCGGCCAGGCGGGCGATCCGATGATGCCGGGCGCTACCCGAGGCCGGGGCGGTCGCGGCGGCGCGGCCGACGGGTACGGCGACATGTACGGAATGCCCGGCATGGGAGTCGGGCCCGACGGGCGGCGCAAGGCCAGCACCGACGAGGTCTACTTCGATTTCCGCGAGGAGTTGCTCAACTTCCGGTCCGACCTGTCCAAAATGGACAAGCCCATCCTGCTCTGGGCGTTCGACGACACCGCCGAGCCGGGCAAGACCTATCAGTACCGGATGCGCGTGGGCGTGTTCAATCCGGTGGCCGGGACCGGCCAGTTGGTCGATCGCGACATGGACAAGAACAACCAGGTCATCCTCTGGAGCCCGTTCTCCCAGGTGACCAAGCCGGTGTCCATCCCGCGGATGGTGTATCTGTTCGCCAAGAGCGTCCAGGACAAGACCCGGGCGACGGTGGAAGTGGCCCGCTACCGGCTGGGCTATTGGAGGACCGAGGACTTCCAGGTCCGGCCGGGCGAGTCGATCGGCAAGGAGATGGAGCCGAAGGAGAACGAGCGGGAGCGTGGCCGGGATCGCGAACGGGAGCGCCGCATGGCCATGATGCAGGCCGGCGGCGGGCGGATCACGGATCCGCGGGGCAACATGATGATGGACGATCCAACGTACATGATGCCCAATCCCGAGGACGCCAGCAAACCGAAGATCGTGGACTACAGCACCGGCGCCGTGCTCGTCGATCTGGTCGAGGTCACCGACTGGACCGATGCCCCGAGCCTGCGGCCCCGCATGTACAACGACATGCTCTACACCACCGATGGGACGGTCATTCAGCACATGCCGGTGAGCAACACGAACTGGCCCCCCGAGGTGATCCAGGCGTACCAGGTGATCCAGACCGAGAAGCGCAAGGAGCCCAAGCCGTTCCGCGCGTTCAGCAAGTCCTCGCGAAACCGCAACATGATGGACCCCTACGGCGGGGGCGGTTACGACATGGGTGGTCCCGCCGGGCCGTACGGCCGCTGATCGAATCGATCCGAAAGACACAAGGCCGCCCTCCGGGGCGGCCTTGTTCGTTGGGGGACCGACGGATGTGCCGCCGGCGGCGCTTTGCGCGGAGATCCGTTCGTAGTGACGCCGCAAGGCGTCATCACTCCGTAGGGGCGACGCGTGCGTCGCCCTCTGACTTGGGGTCGTGTAGGGTGGGGCTTCTTCGTTGTCGGACGTGCCGACCTGGGAGGCCGGGTTTGAAACCCGCCTCCACCGCGTGCGCCCCTGGGAGAACGGCGTCGTCCTGACGCGTCAGGAAGGCCAGCCCGGCCGTTTTTGCTTCCCCTCCGCGTCGGCGGGCGGTACAGTCAAGGGACAGAATCCTGTTCGTCCCGGAGGTGACAAATGAAACGCAGTAAAATTCTCGTGTTGTGCCTGGCGGTCGCATCGTTGTCGATGGGGGCGACCTTCGCCCGGGCGTCATCGACGAATCCTTATTCGAAGTGGAGCCGGGGGCCGGGCGGGGGCGACGAGTTCTTCCCGATCGCGGTCTGGCTCCAATCGCCCGCCAACGCGACACGCTATCGCGACGCGGGATTCAACCTGTACATCGGATTGTGGAAGGGACCCACCGACGAGCAACTGGCGCAGCTCAAGGCCGCGGGCATGCGTGTGATCTGCGATCAGAACCCCGTCGGCCTGCGTCACGTGGACGACCCAACGATCGTAGGCTGGATGCACGGGGACGAGCCCGACAACGCGCAGGCGCTCGAAGGCGGCGGGGGATACGGCCCGCCGATTCCGCCGGCCCGCATCGTGGCGGGCTACGAGCGAATTCGTGCGGCCGATCCGAGCCGGCCGATCGTCCTGAATCTGGGGCAGGGCGTCGCCTGGGACGGCTGGCACGGCCGGGGCGTCCGCACGAATCACCCGGAGGACTATCCCGAATACGTCAAAGGCTGCGACATCGTATCGTTCGACATCTACCCGGTGGCGCACGACCGGCCGCAGGTCGCCGGCAAGCTCTGGTACGTCGGCTATGGCGTCGAGCGGCTCGTCGGCTGGGCGCAGGGCCGGCCGGTATGGAACTGCATCGAGTGCACGCACATCAGCAGCAAGCAGAACAAGGCGACGCCGCAACAGGTGCGGTGCGAGGTGTGGATGTCGATCGTCCACGGCTCCAAGGGGCTGATCTACTTCGTGCACGAGTGGCAGCCGCAGTTCGACGAGGCGGCCCTGCTGCACGATCCGGCGATGTACGAGGCGGTGACGCGGATCAATCAGCGGATCGCGAAGTTGGCGCCGGTGTTGAACAGCCCGACGATTCTCGATGGAGGCAAGGCTTCGCCGGCCGAGGCGGGTGTTCCCATCAAGACGATGGTCAAAAAGGACGCCGACGCGGTCTATCTGTTCGCCGTGGCGATGCGCGAGGGAAAGACGGCCGCAAAGCTCTCGATCCAGGGCGTGTCGGGCCGGCGCACGGTCGAAGTTCTCGACGAGGATCGGACGCTGGAATCGACGGACGGCGCGTTCGAGGACGCGTTCGGGCCGTGGGATGTGCACCTGTACCGCGTGCCGATCTCGCAGTGACCGCGGTCTGTGTGCGTTTTCCGTGTGAGTCTGTCACCAAGTCTTTGTGGAAGCAGGGGGTGGTGGTTGCTCTTTCCATTTGACAACCCCGGCTCGGGTTGCCAGCGCAGTCCATAGCGGAATCGGATGGCGACCACAGTGCGCAGGGCGGATGCGCAAGGAAAGGGCACTCTCATGAAGCGTGCGATTCTGTTCGTAGCGACCGGCGGAATCCTGGCGGCGGCGACTCTGGGCATTTCCCTCCTGCTCTGCACCTGACACCCGCGTTTCACTGGCGTTCGTACGCTCCCAGATCGACGATCGACGGATAGGCCGGGACGGCCGCGCCGGTGTTGGGGACGGCCGGGTCGTCCACGAAGCGGAACTTGCCGTCCAGGTCGAATGGGAGCCGCTCGATCCGGTTTCCGTTGGCGTTCAGGTCGTCCAGGTCCTCGGGGACCGCGGCGTTGTCGCCCGCGTCGACGCAGGGCGATCCGGATTGGAGATGCAGATCGTCGTCTTCCGTGCCGGCCACGCCGTCGGCGCCGTCGGGCCTGGCGAACTTCGGATTGACGGCGAGATTCCTGGCGCCCCACGTGACGGTCGCGTTGGATTTGCGAAGGACCGTTTCTTGGCCTCCGAGCACGTCGCAGGAGGACACGATCAGCTCGGCGGGCCTGGTCTGAACGCCCGCAACCGCGATCTGCTCGCGCGTCGTATCGATGTAGCTGTTCCACACGATGCAGTTGGCCAAGGCGGTCACGGCCTGTTTGACCGACAGGGTCTGGCCCGTCTGCTTGGCCTGCGCGACGTTGCGGTAGAAGGTGCAGTTGGCGAACACGCTCGGCCCGGCGGTGAGCATCGCGGCGCCGCCGTCGAGGAAGGCCAGGTTGCCGCTGAAGACGCAGTTGGCCGCCTCCAGACCCCGGCCGGCGTCGAAGACCGCGCCGCCGGAGCCGAATCCGGCGTTGCCGAGGAACCGACAATTCGTCAGGCGGGCGCTGCTGCCTTCGTCGTGGAACAGCGCGCCGCCGTTTCGAGACCAGTTGGCGTGGAAGGAGCAGTCGACTGAGACGCAGTTGCTGTCCTGGCCGTAGATCGCGCCGCCCGCCATGCCGGCCTCGTTGCCTTGGAAGACGCAGTCGCGCAGCGTCGGGCTGCTCTCGAAGCTGCACAGGGCGCCGCCCTGGCCGCCGGCCCAGTTGGCGTAGAAGACGCATTCGGAGAACGTGGGGTTCGACAGGTAGCACGAGACGCCGGCGCCCTGGCCCCAGCCCTGGAGGCCGTCGCCGGAGAGTTCGCCCACGCGGTTGATCGAGATCACGCACTGTGCGACGACGACGTCGCTGCGGGTCAGGCACAGGCCCGCGCCGTCGATGCCGTTGCCGGCGGTGATCGTGAGGCCTTCGAGCCGGGTCGTGTTTGAGGCGTTGCGGACGCTGACGACGCAGTAGCTGTTGTCGGTCCGGCGGGCGTCGCTGTAGAGGTCGTGCGCTTCGGAGATCGCCTTGTCGTCGCCGTTGAGGTCGCCGGAGAGGATCGTTTCATTCAACGCGATGTTCCTCGCGTTGGGGTCTGCGGCGGCGACGCCGGCGTACCCGCCCTTGACCGCCACGCCGGAGGGGATCGCGAAGGCCGCGAAACGATCGCCCGGTGCGACGGTCTTGCCGGCGTCGGGCTTGTACGCGCCCTTGGCGACGTAGATCTGGTTGCCTCGCTGCGCCGAGTCCAGGGCGTCCTGCAGAGACGCGAATGCGTTCCTCCAGCTCGATCCGTCCTGCGCGCCGGTGGCCCGCCTGTCGACGTAGATCGCCGTGCGGAGGAAGTTGGCGATCAGCGTGTAGTGGGCGTCGACCTGCACGGTCGTCTCGGCGGCGGCGGGGTCGTCGACGCGACCGGCGTCCACCGCGGTCCCCGTCCATTCGAGGAAATGATAGCCCGACGAAGCGGCGGCCTTGACGGCCACGATCGCGCCGGGGTCGTACCGCGTCACGCCCTGAGCCGGCGATGTCACCTGCCCGCCGGCGGAGGCACTGACCGTCAGCGATCGGTAGTCCGTGGACTGCGAGCCCAGGCTCGTCCAGGCGGTTTCGAGGCCGTCGGCGTTGCGGGCCTTCACGCGGAAGGCGTACGAGGTGTTGGGCTTCAGACCTGTGCTGTCCCACGTCGTGTCGGCGACCCAACCGGAGTTCGTGCCGGCGGTGGTGTTCTCGCAAAGGTACAAAGTGCCGGCGGGATTGCCGTTGGCGGTCCACCGCGCCTGGATGCCGGTCTGCAGGACGCCGGCGAAGGAGGCGGCCGCCGGGGCGTTGGCCTGCGTGTGGACGGAGACCGGCTCGCACGCCGGGGTCTGGACCGAGTCGCCGTTGCGGGCGCGGGCCCGGAAGCTGTAGGCGTGGTTGGGCTGAAGGGCGTCGCTGGTCCAGGCGTTGTTGTCGTGTTGCCAGGACGAGATCTGCCCCGTAGTGACGTTCTCAAAGAGCAGGCCCGAGTCGCCCTGGGCGAGGCCCGAGGGCGTGTTCAGCGAGCGCACTTGAATGCTGCCGGCGGCGATCGTCGCGAAAGCGATTCCCGTCGGCGTCTCGATCGCACTGTAGCACCCGGCGGAGGCCGAGTACGCCGTCTCGACGCCGTCGGCGTTGCGGGCCTTCACCCGGTACGTGTACTTGCCGTTGGGCGACAGGCCGGTGTTGTTCCACGCCGGGGTCGCGGTCCAGCCGGAGTTCGTGCCGGCGGTCGTGTTCTCGCAGAGGTACTCGGTGCCGGCGGGGTTGCCGTTGGCCGGCCACTGCACCTGGATGGCGGTTGTCGAAACGCCGATGAAGCTCGGTGTGCCCGGCGCGTTGGCCTGGGTGTGGATGGAGGCGACCGGGCTGTACTGCGTCTGCACGCCGTCGCCGTTGCGGGCGCGGGCCCGGAAGCTGTAGGAGCGGTTGGGCTGGAGGCCGTCGCTGGTCCACGCGTCGTTGCCTCGTTGCCACGAGGACATCTGCCCGGTCGTGACGTTCTCGAACAGCAGGCCGGAACCGCCCTGGGCCAGATTCGCCGGCGTGTTCAGCGAGCGGACCTGGATGCTGGCGGTCGTTACGGTCCCAAAGACGATCCCGGAGGGGGCCTCGATTGCAGAGTACCCCGCGGCCTGTGCGGAGAAATCGGTCTCCAGTCCGTCTGCGTTGCGGGCCTTGACTCGATAGGTGTAGCTGGTGTTGGGCGACAGGCCGGAATCGGTCCAGCTCGCGCCGGTCGTCCAGCCGGAATGGGCGTGGGTGACCGTGTTTTCGCACCAATACTGGGTCCCGTACGGATTGCCGTTGGAGCTCCAGTAGACGGCGAGCTTGTCCCCGGCGGGCTGCCCGAAGGCGGGCGCGGTCGGGACCAGGGCCAGCGTGTAGGCGTGCGCCTCGGCGCAGAAGGGCGTCGGGTCGCCGTCTCCGTTGCGGGCCTGCGCCCGGAACGTGTACCGCGTGTTGGGCAGCAGGCCGTCGCAGGTCCACAGGGCGTTGTTCCGCTGCCATTCGGAGACGCGGCCCGCGGTGACGTTTTCGACCCTCACGCCGGACAGGCCCGCCGTCAGGTTCGACAGCACGCCCCCGGCCTGGGCCTGGATGCTGCCGGCGGTGATCTGGCCGAACGTGACGTCCTTGGGGGTCTCGACGCTCGTGTACGCGTACCGCACGGGCGAGTATGCAGTCTCATTGCCGTTTGCGTCCCGGGCGCTGACGCGGTAGCCGTACTGCTGATTGGGGTTGAGGCCCACGTCCACGAAGATCGGGCTGAACTGCCAGACGGAGTCCGAGCCGCCGGAGCCGCCGGTCGGACTGGCGACGAAATCGAACGCATATTCCTGCGGCCCGGAGAGGTCCCGCACCGCCTCGGCGGTCATCGTGATCGAGACGGTGTCGATCTGGTCCGGCTCGACGATCCAGGCCGCCGGGTGGGGGATCGGCGGGACCTTCTCAGGGAGGGTCCGGAAGCCCGCCTCGCGCCCGGTGTTCCACCCGCCGGAGTTCTCCGCCTCGATCCAGCAGATGTAGTAGGTCCCCGGGATCAGGCCGTCGACCCGCTGACTGAAGGTCTGGCCCTGGTTGATCTGCTCCTGCCACTCGGTCGTCCACGACCGCCCGTCCTCGCTGCGATAGAGGAACCGGCACCGGCACGGCTCGCCGCCGTCCTCCATGAGGATGCCCTGCATCGTCACCGAGGTCTCGGTGGCCTCGATCGCGCCGGTCAGCACGTAGGGCGAGGTGATGATGACCTCGTCGTCCTCATCGTCGTCCTCGTCATCCTGGGGAGGGCTCCAGCCGTCGAGCTTGTAGATGACCTGGGCCTCCACCCGGCCGTAGTACACCAGGGGGGATGCGCCGTCGTGGTAGGTCCCCCGGACGCGGACGACGTCGCTGGACGCCAGGTTCAACTTGCCGTCGTAGCACACGTTGACCCGGGTCATGTGGTGCAGGACGTCCAGCGGATCGTTGTCGACCTGGATGATTACCGCCTCGACGGTGTACTGGCCGGCGCAGATCGGGTAGATCTCCTTGTGTTCGTCCGAACCGAGGCGGCCGATGAACTCGACTTCGCCGGTGCCCCAACCGGCGTTTTGGCCGGGAATGACGTTGAGCAGAGCCAGAACGATTGCGTACCACGGTGCTGCGGTCATGCTCCTCCTCCTCCCGGGGTCGCCCGGGGACGGCATGGGGGATCGCGGCCGAGCGGACGCCATGCTCCGGCCGGATCCGTCGTAGAACCCGTAGAATATAGGACCTTACAACTATACCACAGAGGATACGCCCAGTCAACAATCCATTCGCCGTAGGGGCAGGTTGGGTGCATGACCGTTCCTGCGATTCCATTGAGGCGGGGTCATTCCGGCGAATTCGAGAGATGCGTTTTTCGCTTTGTGGATACCAGCGGGGAGGGGGCAGAGAGGAGCCGTCGCAGGGTCGCTCTCAGAAAGCTCGGTTTCTCGGGGGTCTGGTGAGTGGGGCCCCCCGAACCACGCGGCCCTCCTCGCATGCGTCCGCGGCGAGGAGTCTCTCGTCATCGACGGATGGTCCTCGCTCCAGGGCAGGCCGGCCCCGTTCTCCGCGCTGGTATCCGCAAAGCGGTAAACGCACGCTGCGAACACGACCCGCCCATGAGGCTCGTGCAATTACGGACATGCACCCGGGCAGGCAAGTTCGAACTCAAGAAGAGCACCAGCGGGCAGGTCATTGGCAAGAGCGAGATGTACTCGTCGACTGCGGCCATGGAGAGCGGGATTGCGTCCGTGAAGACCAACGGGCCTGGGGCCTCCGTTGTCGATCTGACGAATGGGGACTAGAACGCGTGTTCTTGGGACCTGCGGTCCGCGGACGCGCCCCATCTGTTGTTCTACTCGTGTGCCGTGTCTTCCGCGGCCTCCGGCTTGAACGTGAACGAAGCGTTTGCTTGCGGGATCAGGCATCGCGCACGGGGCGTGCAACACTCCTCCATGCCACCGGCCTCGGCGCATCGGATTTCCGATGCACAACGTCGGAATCCCTATAGTATCCACGTGAACCGATTCTGGGTCTTTGGCATCCGGTACATCAGGGGCCTCTTGTGCGCAGTTCACGGATGGTATTTCCGGTCTGTTGGCTTCGGACGGAGGAACGTCTGATATCTGCCGTCCTCGGGCGTCAGTTTGAGGTGAGCCCGGAGGAGATACCGCATGAGAATCGCCGACATGGGGCTGCGCCGGAGACCGTTCTGATTTCCACGGGATTGGCCGGCCGCGGGACTGCGATGGCAGACTGGTATGGTGTCTCCGCGGATTAGATCGCCGTGGACTTTCGCATCCTGTCTAAGGACTCGACAGTCCCCGCCCCTGCGACGGGAACAGA
>JAAYVJ010000727.1 GCA_012517265.1 Planctomycetota bacterium
ATAGGTGATCTGGTCCTCGACGTCGCCGGGGGAGCGGCCCGGCCACTCCGTGAAGACGATCTGCTGGTTCTCACCGATGTCCGGAATCGCGTCGACCGCGACGGGATTTCGGGGAAACGACTCGAATTCCCAATCGAAGGGAGCCACGTAGACGCCCCACCCGACCAGCATCAGTGCGATGAGGCCTACGATGAGCTTGTTGTAGATGCAGAAGCCCAGGACCCGCCCGACCAGGGTCTTCTGCTCGGGGATCAATTCGTACTGGCTCTCGTTCGGCACGTCCGACCTCGGCCCCACGTCACTGCTTGAACTGCGGCAACTTGGCGATGTACTGCTCGGGATTCGCCAGGAACTTCTCCTCGCAGCCTTTGCAGCAGAAGTAGACTCTCTGACCCTTATATTCGACAAACAGGGCCTTATCGATCGGATTGCCCTCCATGACCGGCCAGGTCTTCTGGACAGTGGCGTCGGCCTCTGTCGCGTTCGCCTGAGCGGCGGCGACGGGTTTTGCAGCCGGGGCCTGTGCCCTCGGCTTCTCCTTGCAGCCGGCGAATAGAGCCAGGGCGACCAGCGACGTCGCAGCCGCCGTCAGGATCTTCACGTTCTTGCTCACGGTCTGCTCCTTTCAAAAACGGGCCGGTCGGACGGCAATCGAAAACGTCACCGTCTTTGGCCGGCATTGGGATCTCCCGGCTGCCCGCGAAATTGCGGCAGCTTGCCCAGATACAGGCGGGGATTCTCCAGGAATTTCTTGTCGCACCCCTCGCAGCAGAAATAGACCCGCTTGCCCTCGTACACGGCGTACACGTTCGGATCAATCGGCCCGCCCATGACGGGGCAGGCGGTCTGCACGATTTCCCCCGTTTGCGTCGGGGACGAGCGCCCTTCGCGTGGCGCCGCACCGCTCTGAGGATTCATCATGCTGGGCTTCGCCTGGATCTGCAGGGCCGAGTCGATCTTGAAATTGCCGTTGGTTACGACCTGCTCGCCCTCCTGCAAGCCTGACGCGACGATATAGGAATCCCCCGCTCTGGGGCCCAGTTCGATCTCGCGGCCCTCGAACGTCGGCGCGTCGGCGCGGGGCTTCTTCACATACACGACGGCGCGTTTGCCGGTAATCAACGGCGCGGTCTCCGGGATCACCAGGGGCGGTTCGCCCGCGGCGTCGGCCGCGACGTATCCGAGCGATTCGGTGGTCACCAGGTCCATCCCGCAGACATCGCAATGGCCTTTCTCCGGCTTGACCACAGACGGGTGCATCGGGCAGATCCATTTGCCCGCCATCTCGGGGTCCATCACCCTGCCGCCCAGAGCCACCTGCGACCGAACGACCGCACGAACGAACATCTCGGGCCTGAGCTTCCCCTGCGGGTTGGGCACGTCCACGCGGACTCTCACCGTCCGGGTCGCCGGGTTCAGCATCGGATCGATGAAGCTGATCCATCCGCCGAACGTCTCGTCGGGATACGCCTCCGTGGTGAACTGCACTTGCTGGCCGTAGCGAATCCACGACAGATCGGATTCATAGGCGTCGAGCAGCACCCACAGTTGCGACAGATCCGCCACGGTGTAGACCGGCGTGCCCGTCGCAACGTACGCGCCCTCGTTCACCATCTTG
>JAAYVJ010000140.1 GCA_012517265.1 Planctomycetota bacterium
ATGTGGGACCCGCCCCGCCCGTTGATCCCCACGACGCCGACCCGGATCTCGTCGTTGGCCCCCCTCACCCGCGACAGCGGCCCCGCCATCACCATGCCGAGGCCCGCGGCCATTGACCCTTTGACGAACTGCCTGCGCGTGATCCTGCTCATGTGCTGCCTCCTTCTGTGTGCGTTGCTAGGGAAAGCGTGCCCCGCATCCACGATACGAACACCATCGTTTACCTCAACCAGCATTCATCGGCCGCCGTCATGCCGGTCGACCATTTGGCAACTCCCATGCAGTGTACCGGCCCCGGCCTCGCGTGGCAATCCCCGGCTCCCCCAGTCTCCAGGGAGGCGGCACACGGCAACGCCAAAAGGCGGCGTCTTTGAGAAGTTGAAAGTCGGAATTCAAGCCAGTCGTCTGGGATCCTGGAGGCTTGCAGCCGTGGGGCAGGGTCGGTATTGTTTGAGTCCCCGCATCCAGGCGGGCCAGGCGTCGTCGCCGGAGCGGGTCCAGGGGCCGTGAACGTTGAAGGCCGGGTGCCATCGGAGGGTCGAGAGTCCTTTGACGCCGACCTTGCGGATGGCCACGGGGCAGAACTCCTTGAAGTCGAAGCTGTCGAGGTGGTATGCGAACTGCCGGGTCCGGCAGCGGCCCGGGGCGTCCCGGTCGCGGAGTTTGCCCTCGTTGCTCTGGGCCAGCGTGTTGAACAGCAACCCCCACGGGCGCCGGTTTGCCTGGCAGAGGGCGGCTTTCGCCTGCGTGAGCCCGCTGCAAGGTCGGCAGCAGGATTGACAGCAGCAGCAGCGCGATGATGGCGATCACGACCGGGAGCTCGATGAGGGGAAAGGCTCGGCGCCCGGCTCAGGTTCCCTTCGACAGGCGCAATGCGTAGTCGCGGACGTCCTTCGGCCATTTGGCGATCAGGTCCGCGAAACGTTCGTCGTCGCCGCGACAGAGGGCGCGGGTGGCCTCCTCGTAGCCGGGGAGGTTGCCGGCCATGGCGAAGAGAAATCGCTCGGTCGCCTGAAGCGATTCCTGACGGCGCGTCGCCTCCGGCTCGCGTTTACGCGCCTCATCGATCAATCGGCGAATCGCGGCCGAGGCGCCGCTGGGTTGCTGGGCGAGCCAATCCCAATGGCGAGGCAAGAGCGTGACCTCGCGGGAGATCACGCCCAGCTTCGGCCGACCGGGGCCGGGCTGCGGCGGGTTCTTGCAGTTGCGGGCCAGGACCTCTTCGACGGTCCCTCGCAGGTCGAAGTCGACCTGCCGGCCCGTCTGGTCGTCAAAGATCAGGAACATCGTGCTTCGATTGCGTTCGAACGTCGCCTTGAGTTTCGGGAGCAATTTTTCCAGAGCCCCGGACGCCACGAGGCGTTCGCCGACGAACGCAGTGTACTTCTTCGTAGTTTCCATGGTTCGAATTCTATCCGGGTAAAACAAAACCGTCAATACACCCGGGTACAAATAATTCCGCCTCCTTTTTCGCACGTAATCCGCCTCGTGTGACGTCCTGCCGCAGCCGCTTCACGTTCTTTTCACTTCTTCCTTGTCGCGTTCTGCGCATTCTCCTAGACTATCCCCAGCGTGACGCCGAGGACGAACAGCAGACGAAAGGAAAGGCCGTTGTATGAAGACCGCTATTCTCTGGCTGGCAACGGGGTTGGTGGCGGGCGGTTTGGCGAGCGCGGCGCAGCCGCTCGATGCGATGGAGACCGGTGAGACCCAGTCGCAGCGCGACGCGCGCATCGCGTGGTGGCGCGAGGCGCGTTTCGGGATGTTCCTCCACTGGGGACCGGTGAGTCTCAAGGAGACCGAGATCAGTTGGTCCCGCGCCAATTCGAATCCGAAATGTCCGAACAAAGGCCCGATTCCCGTCGAGGTCTATGACAACCTGTACAAGCGGTTCAATCCGACGGAGTTCGACGCGAGGGCCTGGGTCGCGCTGGCGCGGGCGGCCGGGATGAAGTACATGGTGCTGACCGCCAAGCACTGCGACGGTTTTCTGCTCTGGGACTCCAAGGTCGATGAGTACAACATCATGCACACGCCGTTTCGACGCGACGTGTGCGCCGAGCTCGTGCGGGCCGCGCGGGAGGCGGACATGCGCATCGGCTGGTATTTCTCGCCCATGGATTGGCGCGATCCGGACTTTCGCACGGAACGAAACGCCGCTTTCTTGCAGCGGATGCAGGGCGAGATCCGCGAGTTGTTGACCAACTACGGTCCGATCGACTTGCTGTGGTTCGACCACGACGGCGGGGAGGCGATGTACGATCAGGCCAACACCTACGCGCTCGTCAAGAGACTGCAACCGCGCACCGTCGTGAACAATCGGCTCGATCTCAGCGTCGGCGACGACAACCGCCGGATCCTCTCGCCGTTCGCCGATTACACGACCCCGGAACAGGTCGTGGGCGCCTATGAGGATCGAGTGCCCTGGGAGTCGTGCATGACGGTCTCGCGGCGAAGCCAGTGGTCCTGGGGCGGCTCCCAGGACGGCGTCAAACCCCTCGAAACGTGTCTGGACATGTTGATCAGTTGTGCCGGAGGCGACGGCAATCTGTTGCTGAACGTCGGCCCCACGCCGACGGGCCGGATCGCTCCGGAACAGGCCGACTTGTTGCGGGGCATCGGGGCCTGGCTGGCCCAGTGGGGCCAGAGCATCTACGGCACGCGCGGCGGGCCGTTCAAGCCCGGGCGTTTCGGCGTCTCCACGCGCAAGGATCGAACGATCTATCTGCACATCCGACGCTGGCCGCAGGATGTCCTGACTCTTCCGGCCATCCCGGCCCGAATCGTTCGCAGCGTCGCGCTCACCGGGGGGCAGGCCACCGTCAGGCAAAGCGAGGATGCGATCGAGGTGTCCGTGCCGGCCGCCGACCGCCAGGCCGTCGACACGATCGTCGCGCTCGAACTGGATCGCCCGGCCCGTGACATCCCGCCTGTGGATGTGCCTGTAGCCAGTTCCTCGTTGACCACCGGCTGCAAAGCCACGGCCTCCAATGTGTACCAGGGGGATGCGCAGTACGGCGCGGACAAGGCCGTGGACGGCGACCCGGAGACGCGGTGGGCCAGCGATTCCGGAGTCCAGTCCGCCTGGCTGGAGGTGGACCTCGGCCGTCCGACCGCCATCGGCCGTGCGGTTGTCGAGCAGGCGTACCCCGAACTCCATCGCTGTCGAAAGTATGCCATCGAGTACTTGCAGGACGGGCAATGGACGGCATGTTACGGGGGTGAGAACCTCGGCGCTACGCTCGATGTATCCTTCGCTCCGGTCACGGCACAGCGCGTACGATTGAACATCACGGAGGCCGCGGACGGGCCGACCATCTGGGAGTTCTCGCTGTTTCCACCCAAACGGCCCGATTGAGGGCTCGCAAACGAGATGCTGCGGTCAGTCCCCGATCGTTGCGAACGGGATCACCGGGCCAGGAGGCCGTCGAGGCGCCCGCCGGCCGAGCAGGTGCAATCGATCATTCTGTGCAGGATCGGCGACAGGGGCGTCTGCCACAGCCAGGTCAACAGTCCGGTGAGGTTCTCCGCGTGCAACGATCGCCGGTTGATCGCCGCCAGCTCGCGGGGCAGGCCGTACTCGGCGGCGCCGGCCAGCAGCAGGGCGACGCCCGCCATGGCGCCTATGGCCATGTTGTTCGGCTCGATGCCATGCTCCAGGGCCAGGGCCATGGTGCCGAAAATGCGGTCGTTGACGGCGAGTTTCCGCACGACGTCCCGGCTGGCGCGGGCCACGGAGTCCGCCAAGTGCGGATTCGTGATGCGGACGAGGAGGTCCTCGGCGTACGCGCGGTAGCCGCCCTCGGTGAAGAGGTCATCGCCCAGCGAGGCGTGCTTTCGGATCAGGGCGCCGCCGGACTCCTTGATGAACGCGTCGCGGGCCACGCGCATGAGCGCTGCGTCCGCCTGGATCTCGGGCATCCTGGCGTAGCCTCGGAGCGTGCCGATGAAGCCGAGCAGGGCGTGGATGGCGTTGTGGCCGTAGAGCTTGGCCTCTTCGAAGGGGAGCAGGTCGTTCTTCTCGATGAAGACCCGAATGCCCGGCGTGAAGTCGCAGACCGTGGTCCGGGTCACGAGGATGCGGTTGAACTCTTCGACGAGGAACGCGCGGGCGATGCCAGGGGCGATCGGCGCGAGGTTTCTGGCGGCGATTTCGGCCGGATCGGTCACGACCTGGCTCATCTTGCCGATCACGGTGTTGAGGAACTGGACCCGCTGAGGCAGGGGGCCGCCCAGTCGTTTGACGACGGCCTGTTCGAGGATCTCCGCGGCGTGATTGTTGTTCTCGGCAGTGTAGACGATTGTCGCGTCGGACTTGCGGGCCTGCAGGCCTTGGGCGATCAGCGCCGCCACCGTCCCGGGCTTGTCGCAGTCGTAGAAGCCCACCGACGGCAGGCAGGTCGTGATTTCCGTGGCCTCGGCCAGGGCCTTGCGGACCTCGCCGTCCTTGGCCGGATTGAACAGTTCGACGTTGTCGACCCGCACCGTCTCGACGCGGTCGCTTCGGGCGACGTTGACGAAGTACGTCCCGCGGTTGGCGCGGACGGCGTCCACCAGTCTCTGGTCGATCTCGGCGACGACGATCCGCCGGAAGTTGCCGCTTTCGAACGCCTCCTTGGCGAAGAGGCCCGCTTGAATCGGTCCGAATCCGAACCCGACGAAAACATGGTCGCTCATCCTACCGGCCCGCCGCTTTCAAGAAACGCCGGATGTTCTGCTCGTCGCTCAGGACGCTGATCTCCAGATCGTAGGTCCGGCTCTTGCCCGGGTCGAGGTGAATGAGCTGCTGGAGCTCGCGGGCCTTGCCCTGGCCGATCGGCGGGTTCGTCCCCGGTTCCAACCCGGTGACGTACTCGCCGGGGCCCCAATGCTGCCAGTTCGCCAGGCTGGGCAGTTGCCTCTTCTTGTATCTGGTCGCGACCGCCAGGCCGAGCTTCTCGTTGTACAGGCCGACGGTGCACATGCCGTCGGCGTCGGGCTCGACGTCGATGAAGCCGCAGGCTTCGCCGGTGCCGCG
>JAAYVJ010000728.1 GCA_012517265.1 Planctomycetota bacterium
CCGGGGTGGAAGCCCAGATCCGCGTTGTCGACCGCTTTGCAGTCCTCGAACCGCACGTCGTCGCAGACCTGGAAGCTGAAGCCGTCCCCGTTGTAGTTGCGGGCCGTGACGTTCCTGAACCGCCACCGGTTGCAGCTTTGGATGAACACCGCGCCGGCGAAGTTGCCGTTGATCTTCTCGTTGTGCTCGCGGTTGCCGTCGAGCACGAGGTCCTCGATCCGCACGTCGTCGACCTCTTCGGCCGTCAGGATCGGGAAGATCGTGGCCGCCGTGGCGTTCTTCTGCGTCCAGAAGTTCTCGCGGGTGAGCCGATCCAGGAACAGGACCCGGCCCTGGACCGCGGTGATCGTGGCCCGAAGGACGTCGAACTGCCATTCGCCCGGCCCGGTGCTGGAGCGGAGCAGGATGCCGCCGCCGGGGACGAAGCCCGCGGGGTCGTTCACTTCGACGCCGTATTCGTACCAATCGGAATCCCGCGACAGCGACGTCGTGACGCTGGGCCGCTTCCTCAGGACCGTCTGTTCGCCGGAGCCGATCATCGTGACGTAGGGTCTCAGATAGATCGCGTTCTGCAATTCGTACACGCCGGGCAGGATGCGGAGGGTTCCGCCGCCGAGGCGATGGAGGTAGTCCACCCCGGCCTGGATGACCTTGTCGTCCGAGCCCTGCAGGTCGCCGGCGGTTTGGCCGACGGTCAGGACCAGGGACTGTCTGTCTCGCATCGGCCGATTGGTCGAGGCCGGCTCGCGATTCCCGGCCGGCAGTCCGAAGGCGGGGGTGCACGCCGCGGTCATGTAGACAATGATCTTCGCCAGGGACGTTCCCGACGCTTTCACGCGATTCCGACGCATCATGTTGAATTCTCCATCTGTCAATGAGTTCGACGAGGCCTTCGGTCGCACCGAGATCCCGGCCTCTGGTGTACCGCAGTTCTTGTCGCGCGTCTACGGTGTTTCTTGCCTGGAGAAACGAGGCGGGGTGGGGGAGAAGATAACGCCTCACGGCGTCACTACGAACGGCGTCGCCGGTCCTGGAGGATGGACGCGGGAATCCTGGAAACAGAAGCGGGACCCGTTCCCTGGGGAGACGGGTCCCGCATGCTGCGTTTACGTGAGTGTCGCGATCACGGAGCCGAACGACCGTATCCGAGATCGTCGAAGTACATGGTGCCGGTCCCGCCTGTCGCCGGGCTGGTCCGGTTTCCGACGCCGATCACGATCGACTTGACCGCGGTCATCTTCACGCCGGCCGAGGTGAACTCGGTCAGCGGGATCTTCCACTGTTGCCAGCTCGCCTGGGTCGTGGCGGTGGGAATCGACACGGTCTTGGACTTGCCGGCGCTGTCCTTGACCGTCAGGTAGAGGCCCTCGGCGGAGTTGGTCGCAACGCCCTGGTAGTAGAGGCACAGGCTGTCGGCCCCGTGTTTGGTCAGGTCCTGGGCCGGGGTGAAGGTCCGCTCGCCTTCGGAGTAGAAGGGGGCCTTCGAGTTGTCGTACGTCATGGGCATGGACTGCTTGCCGCCGTGGACGATCGACCGCTCGGCGAACGGGGCGTTCGTGTAGCCGACCTGGGAGCCACTGGCCCCGGTGGTCATGCCGTCGATCCAGGCCTGCCAGATCGTCTCCTCGGCGTCCATGTTGTCGGTGTAGACCTCGAAGTTGTCGATCGCGCCGTACTGTTCGACGGTGAACGACCAGACCGGACCTTCCCACTCCGCCGTCGCCTCGGCCTGATTGACCTCGGTGACCTTCCAGAAGTACGTCGAGCCGAAAGTCAGCCCGGCGGGCACATAGCTGTTCTCCGCAGCCGTAGCGACCGGCGCGGTCCCGGCGGCGACCGCCTGCTCATTGCTGCCGAAGTAGACCTTGTGCGACACCGCCTCGCGGCCGGCACGCCAGCTCAGGACGGGTTCTACCGGCGCGTTGGCTACGCCGTTGGCCGGGTCGGGCTCGCTCGCCTGAACCGGGATGTAGAAGAACCGCACTTCGCTCAGGCCGGTCTGTGCGGCCATGCCGCCCCAGTTGGCGTTGATCGTGAGCTTGACGAACTGCGCCACCGCGCCGTTGAACGAGACGGTGGTGTTCGCGGTGTACGTGGGCATGCCGGTGCCTCTGGCAAATTCCGGCGTCCCTTCCAGCTTCGTCCATGTCGTGCCGTCGACCGAATACTCGACCGTGACGTCTTTGGCGCCGAAGCCGATCATGCTCTCGATCAACTGGTTGGAGTTCCAAACCCACATCTTGTCGAGCTTGTAGACGCCGTCGAACGCGAACTGAATCCAGTGGGGCTTGACGTCGCTGGTCATCCACATCTGCGTCCCATCCGTCGAGTGCTCATCGTTGGCGTTCAGGCCCGAGCCGTTGACGGTGTTCTGGGCGGTCATGCCCGTCTGGGCGCTGGACGCGGTGGCGACCACGCCCTTGATCGGATACGAGAACGCTTCGGTCGAGAAACGCCACACGCTGCCTTCATCCCAGCCGGTGGTGCTGTTGGACTCGTCGACGCGCCAGTAATAGGTCTTGCCGTAGGCGAGAAGGCCGGTGGCGTCGAAGCTGTTGGCGTCCTGCGTGGCGACCACCGCGGCATCGTTGGCGACCGCAGCCTCGTCATCGCTGAGCAAAACCCGATGCTGGCCGGCATAGTCGCCGGGCGTCCAGCTCAGCGTCGTCCTGACGGGCAGTTCCTTGGCCCCGTTGGCCGGGCTCGGGTTGGAGGCGCGGACGCCGCTCCACTTGCCGGTCACCACGATGTTGTCGATCGCCCACCACCAGTCATTGCCGGCGTCGAACAGGCCGAACGTCAGGACCATGCTTCCGGCCCCCGGGGGGTTGGGAATGTCCACGATGATGGTCTGGTTGGTGGAGTTGTCGTCCTTGTAGTTGGGGCTGGCCGAGTTCGATTCCCACCGAAGGACCTCGATCTTCGCTCCGCCGTCGAAGGAGACCGTAATGCTCGCGGTCTGGTGATAGTTGTCGTCGTACTCGGGCCGCCAGCTCGAATCGAACTTCAGTTGCACGGTGCCCGGCACCGCGGAGGACAGATCGATGGGCGGCGTGCTGAGCCAGACGTCATACGGATTGGCGGTGATGGGACCCGGATGAGCCGCGTCGTCCCACTCGTCCGGGTCGGCGATCGCCACCGTCCCCTGGCCCAGCTTGAACTCGGAACGTCGCTGATCGCCGGCGGTCTCGACCCACCAGTCCTTCTTCGCGAATCCCCATCCCGCCCACTCGGTCACGCCGTCGTTGGCCGGGTCCTCAATGCCGGGGACTCCGCTGGCGTCGTTGACCCAGCCGGGCGACGGGATGTCCGTCCAGACATTTGTACCCTTGACTCCTTCATCCACGCTCGGGCCCAGCGTCAGGCCTTCAAAATCCTCCTGCAGCAACACGTAGGTGGTCTGGGCCTGGGCCGCACCGGCCAGAATCCCGGCCAAGACCACTAGGACAAACACGGTACTTCTCATCTTTTCACCCCTTCACAAAGTCTGCGGATCGTTCTACTTCGTACGCACGCCACACAGGACGCACCTGTCTGTTTACAACCTGGAAGTTAAGATCGTGTGTGTCGCACATTGGTTTTGTGTCAACTTTCACAACCACACGCTTGGGCCACCGATGACAGGCGGTTCTCTCCCGGCTTCAAACGCCTCCCGGAGGTCGCCGGGAAAGGGATATCTTTCTGCTGCACAACTAGGCTTTATGGGTGTCGAAGACCGCTTATGAGTGTCGGCGTCCTCCTTCCTGCAGGACCCCCCCTGGAATCGGCGGAAGCCGCCAAATGACGGCGCGGCATGTGGTGAGTATGTCCCGGTGTGAAACGTTGTTCTCGGCCATGTCCGCTCCTCGATAGACCCGAAACCCTGCGTTTGAGGCCAAATGCGAATGTCAGACCGATGATTCGCTAATTTCTTTATATCACAGTCGCTAATCCGAATTCAACAATATTTTCCGTCCGGGACCGGGGACGCCGGGGCCGGGGAATTGTTTGCGGGGGTCGGGCTCCGGCGTATAATAAGTCCTTGTGTCCGCAGGCGTTGTGGCCGTGCGGGTCCCGGAATCGCGGGTTCGGATCGGAACGATCATACGAGGGGTGAGACGATGATGACGCGACGGAGACTGTGCTGGGCATTGGCGGCGATTGTGGCAGCGGCAGGGGCGACGGCGGCCCTGCCGCCGGCGGGGCAGGCCGGCGGGGCGATCAAGCTGGTTGTTCGGGCCGACGACATCGGTTCGTGTCACACGGCCAACCTGGCCTGCATCCGGTGCTTCCGCGAGGGGATCGCCAGAAGCGTCGAGGTGCAGACGGTGTGCCCGTGGTTCAACGAGGCCGCCAGGATGCTCCGCGAGAACCCCGGCTTCGACGTCGGCGTGCACCTGACCCTGACCAGCGAATGGGAGAACTACAAATGGGGCCCGCTCACCGAGGCGCCCAGCCTCGTGGACGAGCAGGGGCATTTCTACCCCATGACCAGCCAGCGGGCGGACTTCCCCCCCAGAACCGGGTTCCTCGAGTGCGGCTGGAAGATCGACGAGGTCGAAAAGGAACTGAGGGCCCAGATCGAACTGGCGAAGAAGGAGATCCCCCAGGTCTCGCACCTGAGCAGCCACATGGGGACGCCGACGAGCACGCCGCAACTTCGGGACCTCGTGGCCAGGCTGGCAGAAGAGTACAAACTGCCCATTGAGACGCCTGGCGCCAAGTACCTCCCCTGGGCCGCCGACAGCAAGGCCTCGGCCCAAGAGCGCGAGGCGGCGCTGATCAAGGCCCTGGAAGAGATCGGGCCGGGGACGTGGATCGTCGTCGAGCACCCGGGGGCCGACACCGAAGAGATGCGGGGCATCGGCCACAAAGGCTACTGGGAAGTCGCCTCCCACCGCGACGGCGTGACGAAGTCGTTCTGCAGTCCCAAAGTCAAAGAAGTGATCCAACGCCGCGGCATCCAATTGGTCAGCTACCACGACATGTGGCCGGGACAGTGACCGCCGGGGTGTGTTGGTTCAGCGGGAATTGGACAAGTCTCCTGATCGGCCCAGAGAATCGGTGGTTGGGCAGACGATGGCATCATCGACTCCTGAGCGGTGTTTGTCAAGTGCTTGCTTTGGGTGTTGACGTTTGGTTCGGCTCTCGCCGGTTCGCGGGCGGCTATTGCCGACGGTCGGTCGGCCGTGTTCGGGCGTTCGCCCCGAGCCTCCCCAGGGCCTCTGCCAGGACGGCTCCATCGCCCGAGGTCTCCAGTTCGACGAATCGCTTGTTGGCGCCGCGTTCTTGTTCGAGATTGGCGTAGTGGACGATCTGGCCCTGCTTGAGGATCAGCACCTCCTCGCAGGTCTCCTCCACGTCGCGGAGCAGGTGGGAGCACAGGAGGATGTGCATCCGGCCCGAGTCCCGGATGTCGCGGATGAGGCGGATCATTCGCTGGCGGGCAGGCCGGACGGTTCGCCCATCATGCGGACGAAGGTCACGGCGGTCATGTCCGCGACGAAGGCGTCGTTCTCCGGCATGTAGCCGACCTCGGCGCGGATCCGCCGGAGGTGACGGCGAATGTCGTGGCCGAGAATGCTGGCGCTGCCCCCGGCCGGCGGGCAGAAGCCCAGCAGGGTCTGAATCAGGGTGGACTTGCCCGCACCATTGGGGCCGAGCAGCCCGAGGGTGCGTCCGGACAGCGAGACGCGGAGATCCTTGAGGATTTGTCGTTTGCCGAAACGGACGCTCAGACCTGACAGTTCAATGACGGATTCCATGCAATTCCATTTTCCCGAACACCTGGGCCGGTATCATCTCACCTGATTGGTCGTCGGCAAGATTCATTTATTGCCGAGAGCGGTTGCGAAATCAAGGCGGAAGAAGGGAGGTTTCATTTTCCGCCGCGAGGATTCCAAATGACAAGGGCAGGGCAACACGGGGTTGCCCTGCCCTGGACTGTCGAGGCCATATGGTCTTCCGGGCATCCGTCTGGAAGACGGATGTGCCGGACCGCCGGCCCTTGCGCTACTCTGCCCTCGCCTTAGAACGGCTTGTGCAGCGGCGTGGTCACGCCGGCCAATCCGGCCGCTTCCTCCGCCGACAGAGCCCGATTGTAGATCCGGACGTCGTCGATCATGCCCTGGAAGAAGTAGTC